>NZ_JBEZJY010000009.1:0-240717 GCF_040651415.1 Streptomyces sp. NPDC048484 | reverse complement strand
CTAGGGGCCCCTAGGGGCGCGGGGAACTGCGCAACGGGGGTCTGGGGGCGGAGCCCCCAGGGACGGGACGGGCAGGGGCGGCGGGGGCGAGGAAAGGCCCGGTATCCACAGGCGCGGGCGGCCAGGAGCAAGGCGTCGTACCCTGGACACCCCCGGCCCGTCAGACGTGTCGGGCGGCTCGTGTTGCCCACCCCTTCGCCCACCCTCCAGCCACTCCTTCAGATCCTCGGACGGAAACCCCTTCATGAGCCTGCACGGTCTGCTCGACGCCGTCGTCAAGGACGCCGCACTCACCGAAGCGGTGAAGGCCGCCGGCGACGGCAACCGCATGCACGTCGACCTGGTCGGCCCGCCCGCCGCCAGGCCGTTCGCGGTGGCGGCGCTGGCCAGGGAGGCGGGGCGCACGGTGCTGGCGGTCACGGCCACCGGCCGCGAGGCCGAGGACCTGGCGGCGGCCCTGCGGTCACTGCTGCCGCCCGACACGGTCGTGGAGTACCCCTCCTGGGAGACGCTGCCGCACGAGCGGCTGTCCCCGCGCAGCGACACCGTGGGCCGCAGGCTCGCCGTCCTGCGCAGGCTCACCCACCCACGCCCCGACGACCCGGAGACCGGCCCGGTCTCCGTGGTGGTCGCCCCGGTCCGCTCGGTCCTCCAGCCCCAGGTCAAGGGCCTCGGCGACCTGGAGCCCGTAGCCCTGCGGACCGGCCAGAACGCCGACCTCGGCACCATCGTGGAAGCCCTCGCGGCAGCCGCGTACGCCCGGGTCGAGCTGGTCGAGAAGCGCGGCGAGTTCGCCGTACGGGGCGGGATCCTGGACGTCTTCCCGCCCACCGAGGAGCACCCGCTGCGCGTGGAGTTCTGGGGCGACGACGTCGAGGAGATCCGCTACTTCAAGGTCGCCGACCAGCGGTCCCTGGAGGTCGCCGGGCACGGGCTGTGGGCGCCGCCCTGCCGCGAACTGCTGCTCACGGACGACGTACGGGCGAGGGCCGCCCGTCTCGCGGAGGACCACCCCGAGCTGGGCGAACTGCTTGGCAAGATCGCTGAGGGCATCGCGGTCGAGGGCATGGAGTCCCTCGCGCCCGTCCTCGTCGACGACATGGAACTGCTCATCGACGTGCTGCCCAAGGGGTCCATGGGCCTCGTGTGCGATCCGGAGCGGGTGCGCACGCGCGCCGCGGACCTGGTGGCGACCTCGCAGGAGTTCCTGCAGGCGTCCTGGGCGGCGACGGCGGGTGGCGGCGAGGCCCCGATCGACGTCGACGCGGCGTCCCTGTGGTCCATCGCGGATGTACGGGAGCGGGCCCGCGAGCTGGACATGATGTGGTGGTCGGTGTCGCAGTTCGCGGCCGACGAAGAGCTGACGGAGACATCTGCGGCCGGCGCGGGCGATGCGGACACCCTGAAACTCGGGATGCACGCGCCCGAGACCTACCGGGGCGACACCGCCAAGGCCCTCGCCGACACCAAGGGCTGGCTCGCGGACGGCTGGCGCACGGTGTTCGTCACCGAGGCGCACGGCCCGGCGGCCCGTACCGTCGAGGTGCTCGGCGGTGAGGGCATCGCGGCCCGTCTGGAGTCGGAGCTCGGCGAGCTGGCCCCCTCGGTCGTGCAGGTCTCCTGCGGCTCGATCGACTACGGGTTCGTCGATCCGGCGCTCAGGCTCGCCGTGCTGACCGAGACCGACCTCACCGGACAGAAGGCCGCCGGCAAGGACGGCGCCCGGATGCCGGCCCGCCGCCGCAAGACCATCGACCCGCTGACCCTGGAGACGGGCGACTACATCGTCCACGAGCAGCACGGCGTCGGCCGCTACATCGAGATGGTCCAGCGGACCGTGCAGAGCGCGACCCGCGAGTACCTCGTCGTCGAGTACGCGCCCGCCAAGCGCGGCCAGCCCGGCGACCGCCTGTACATCCCCACGGACCAGCTGGAACAGATCACCAAGTACGTGGGCGGCGAGTCCCCGACGATGCACCGCCTAGGCGGCGCCGACTGGACGAAGACCAAGGCGCGCGCCAAGAAGGCCGTCAAGGAGATCGCGGCGGACCTGATCAGGCTGTACTCGGCCCGGATGGCGGCTCCGGGCCATGCCTTCGGCGGCGACACGCCCTGGCAGCGCGAGCTGGAGGACGCGTTCCCGTACACCGAGACGCCCGACCAGCTCACGACCATCGCCGAGGTCAAGGAGGACATGGAGAAGACGGTCCCGATGGACCGGCTGGTCTGCGGCGACGTCGGCTACGGCAAGACGGAGATCGCGGTCCGCGCCGCCTTCAAGGCGGTCCAGGACGGCAAGCAGGTCGCCGTCCTCGTGCCCACCACCCTGCTGGTGCAGCAGCACTTCGGGACGTTCAGCGAGCGCTACTCGCAGTTCCCCGTCAACGTACGGGCCCTGTCGCGCTTCCAGTCCGACACCGAGGCGAAAGCGACCCTGGAGGGCCTGCGGGAGGGCTCGGTGGACCTGGTCATCGGCACCCACCGCCTCTTCTCCTCGGAGACCAAGTTCAAGGACCTGGGACTCGTCGTCGTCGACGAGGAGCAGCGGTTCGGCGTCGAGCACAAGGAGCAGCTGAAGAAGCTGCGCGCGAACGTGGACGTACTGACCATGTCCGCGACCCCGATCCCGCGCACGCTGGAGATGGCGGTGACGGGCATCAGGGAGATGTCGACGATCACGACCCCCCCGGAGGAACGGCACCCGGTGCTGACCTTCGTCGGCCCGTACGAGGAGAAGCAGATCGGCGCCGCGATCCGCAGGGAGCTGCTGCGGGAGGGCCAGGTCTTCTATATCCACAACCGTGTCGAGTCGATCGACCGGGCCACGTCCCGGCTGCGCGAGATCGTGCCGGAGGCGCGCATCGCGACGGCCCACGGCCAGATGTCCGAACAGGCCCTCGAACAGGTGGTCGTCGACTTCTGGGAGAAGAAGTTCGACGTCCTCGTCTCCACGACCATCGTGGAATCGGGCATCGACATCGCGAACGCGAACACGCTGATCGTGGAGCGCGGCGACAACTTCGGCCTCTCCCAGCTGCACCAGCTGCGCGGCCGGGTGGGCCGTGGCCGCGAGCGCGGATACGCCTACTTCCTCTACCCCCCGGAGAAGCCGCTCACGGAGACGGCCCACGAACGCCTCGCGACCATCGCCCAGCACACGGAGATGGGCGCGGGCATGTACGTGGCGATGAAGGACCTGGAGATCCGCGGCGCCGGAAACCTGCTGGGCGGCGAGCAGTCCGGGCACATCGCCGGAGTCGGCTTCGACCTGTACGTACGCATGGTGGGCGAGGCGGTGGCGGACTACCGCGCCTCCATGGAGGGCGGTGGATCTCTGGACGAGCAGCCGCCGCTGGAGGTCAAGATCGAGCTCCCGGTCGACGCGCACGTCCCGCACGACTACGCGCCGGGCGAGCGGCTGCGCCTGCAGGCCTACCGCTCGATCGCCTCGGTCAACTCCGAGGAGGACATCAAGGCCGTCCGCGAGGAACTCGTCGACCGGTACGGGAAGCTGCCCGAGCCGGTGGAGAACCTGCTCCTGGTGGCCGGGCTGCGGATGCTCGCACGGGCGTGCGGCGTCGGCGACGTCGTCCTCCAGGGCAACAACATCCGCTTCGCGCCGGTGGAGTTGCGGGAGTCGCAGGAGCTGCGGCTCCAGCGTCTGTACCCGGGCACGGTGATCAAGGTGTCCGCCCGTCAGGTCCTGGTCCCCCGCCCCAAGACGGCAAAGGTCGGCGGAAAGCCGCTGGTCGGACGGGAGTTGCTGGGGTGGACGGGGGAGTTCCTGGCTTCGATTCTGGGGTCGTGAGGTTCGCGGCGCCTCGTCGGGTACGCAGGCCTCGTCAGGTACGCGGTCTTGTCGGGCATGCAGGTCTTGTCAGGCATGCAGGCCGGAGCCGCGCCGGCCGGTGACGTCACGCTGGCCTGTGACGTCCCGTAGACCTGCGACGTCATGTGGACCGGAAGAGCAGGCTCGTGATCGCGCGGAACACCTCTTCCGGGTCCTGGTCGCCCACCGGACCGTTCAGGTTGTGGCTCAGCAGGAGCGTCGCGAAGCCGTGGGCCAGGGACCAGGCGGCGACGCCCGCGAGGCGCGCGTCGGCGCCGCGGCCCTCCGTCGGGACGGCGGAGACGGCGTTGCGCAGGCCCTCGCCGGCCAGGGCTCTGGCGGTGGTCAGCTCCAGGTCGTTCTCACGCAACAGCTCCGGCGTGAACATCACCTGGAAGTGCGCGGAGTGTTCGCGCGCGAAGCGCACGTAACGGACGCCCGCGTCGCGCAGATCAGCGGCGTCGGTGAGCGCGGTCGCCAGTAGCCCGTACCCCTCCGCCGCGATGGCCGTGAGCAGACCCGTGCGGTCCTTGAAGTGGTGGGCCGGTGCCGCGTGCGAGACCCCGGCGCGACGGGCGAGGTCGCGCAGGCTCAGTGCGGAAGGGCCGTCGGCGGAGATGACGTCCAGCGCCGCCGTCAGGATCGCACGCCGCAGATCGCCGTGGTGGTACGCGCGACGGCCCGACCCGGCCGGGGGAGGCGGGGTGTCACGGGCGTCAGGGGCGTCAGGGGTGTCACTCGTCATGGTCGGCAGCGTACGCGGAATCTAGGCATTGACAAGTTCGGCGGCGACGGGCAATCTAGACGGTGTCAAGTTGTCGGCTGTGCGGGGATGTACGGGAACGGACGAGGGGGACGTGTCATGACGGCGGACGTTGGTGGCGGCGGTACCGGTATCGATGGCGATGGCGATGGCGATGGCGATGGCGGAGCCGGCGGGGCGGGGCCGGCCGGCGGTGGGATCGGGCTCGGCAGGGTGCGTCAGATGTGGCATCTGATCGAACCGCTGCACGCCGTGCTGTATTACGCGCCGGAGGTCTTCGCGGAGATGGCCGTGCTCGGCTTCGGGGTCGGCGAGCGCTGGCCGAGCTACTTCCCCCTGCGTGCCGCACCGTTGGGGGCTGTCGGAAGCGGGCGGGTCTCCTCCGCCTTCTACAGCTTCAGCCCGGACATGGTCGCCGGGCACATGGACCCGGCGTGGGGCATCGCGAGTCCCGGGGCGGTGGTCGAGGCACGGGAGCGGGGCATCGACCGGGCGTACCGGGCGATATTCGGCGACCGCGTCGACAGCGCGGAACTCGCTGAGGCCGCCGCCCTGGCCCGCCGCGCGGCCGAGGCCGTCGACCTGGCCGGCCGCCCCCTGGCCGCTGCCAACGCCGAGTTGCCCTGGCCGACGGCCCCGCACCGGCAGTTGTGGCATGCGGCGACGATCCTGCGCGAGCACCGCGGGGACGGCCACCTCGCCGCGCTGCTCGTTGCGGGCCTCGATCCGATCGAGTCGCTCGTCTCGTTCGCGGCGATCGGTGCCGCTTCCGTGGAGCGGTTCGAGAGCCGGGGGTGGAGAAAGGAGGAGTGGTCGGCAGCCAGCGGACGGCTCGTCGCCCGTGGGCTCTTGAGCGAGGACGGCACCGCGACGGACGCCGGCCGCGTCCTTCGCCGGGAAGTGGAGCGCCGCACCGACGAACTGGCCGCCGCACCCTGGCGGGCACTGGGACCGGATGCCACCGGCCGACTCGCCGACTTGCTCGGCGAGTACTGGGTAGCCGTACTCGGGTCGGGGCTGCTGCCGTCGGAGACGACGCTGGGGATCGGAAAGGTATGAGGGATGCGATGCGGGACGGTTCGGCCGCGGGGGCCGGGGGTACCTCACCACCCCGGTCACGCCGGTGGTGCGCCGCTTGCCGCCGAAGTCCTTCCGCGTCCGTTCTCCCGCGCTCTTGTTCCAACCCCCGGGCCAGTACCGTGATGCGCAGGAAGACCGCCCGCTCAGGGCGGACATGGGCAAACAAGGAAAGGGAGCGTCCGTGACGTTCTGGACCAGGACCGCAGGCGTCGCGGCCCTGCTGCTCGCCGCGACCGGCTGTGCCGCGGAGACGACCGGTGCCGCCGGACCTCAGGAGACGGCGGGCGCGGGCGGAGCGGCCCTCACCGCCGTCGACTCGCTGACCGTCAAGGGGAGGGCGCCCAAGACGGGATACGACCGGGGCGAGTTCGGCAGCCCCTGGGCGGACACCGACTCGAACGGCTGCGACACCCGCGACGACATTCTCAAACGGGACCTGGAGGACGTGAAGTTCAGCGACGGCAAGTGCAGTATCCGGTCGGGCAGGCTCGATCCCGATCCGTACACCGACGAGGACGTCACCTTCGTACGTGGCGGCCGCAGCGAGGTCGACATAGACCATCTCGTCGCGCTGTCGGACGCCTGGCAGAAGGGCGCCCAGAAGTGGGACGCGAGCAAGCGGATAGCGCTGGCCAACGACCCGCTGAACCTCCTCGCCGTCGACGCCGGCCGCAACCGCAGCAAGGGTGACGGGGACACCGCGACCTGGCTGCCGCCCCACAAGGCGTACCGATGCACGTACGTGGCCCGGCAGGTGGCCGTGAAGAAGAAATACGAGCTGTGGGTCACGTCCGCGGAGAAGGCCGCGATGAAGAAGGTGCTGTCCTCCTGCCCCGGGCAGAAGCTCCCCGCGGGCGGTACCTCGACCCAGGCGCCGAGCCGGTTCCACGCGGGCTGAGAGGGACCGGCCTGCCGGAGCCCTCGACAGGACCGGGTCGGGCGAAATCGGTTCCACCGGGGCCGGGTCGATGCCTACCGTGTCGGGCATGGTGCTGAGAATCGCGAGCCTCGCCGAGTGTCCGGAGATGTACGGCCGGGTGACGGCGATGGCCGACACCTGGCCCGAGTTCCTGCGCAACGACCTCGTCGGCAACGCGCACTACGGCCGGATCGCCAGGGAACTGCCGGAGTACGTGCTGTTCGCCGAGGACGAGAGCGGTGAGGTGGTCGCGCACGCCTACAGCGTGCCGTTCGCCCTCGGGAGCGGGAGCGGGAGCGGGAGCGGAGGCGGAGGCGAGGGTGAGGGCTTGGGCGCACTGCCGGCGCGGGGCTGGGACGAGGTGGTGGTGTGGGCGTTCGGGGACCTGCGCCACGGCACCACCCCCGACACGGTCAGCGCCATCTCGGTCGTGGTTGCCCCGCACGCGCAGGGAACCGGCCTGTCGGCACGGATGCTCTCCGCGATGCGCGACAACGCCCGGGCGAAAGGCTTCGGCCAGGTCGTCGCGCCGGTGCGGCCGAGCGCGAAGCATCTGGAGCCGCGTTCGGCGATGGAGGAGTACGCGTTCCGGACGCGCGACGACGGACTGCCGCACGACCCGTGGCTGCGGGTCCACGTCCGGGCGGGCGCGCGTATCGAGGCGGTGGCCCCGGCGTCGATGACCGTCGCCGCGTCGCTCGACGAGTGGCGCGGGTGGACGGGCCTGCCGTTCGACAAGGAGGGTCAGATCGAGGTGCCCGGCGCGCTGGTACCGGTGCACTGCGAGCCGGCACGCGGATACGCGGTGTACGTCGAGCCCAACGTGTGGGTACGGCACGCCCTTTGAGGCCTGCCCTGCCCTTGTTGAGGCCTGCCCTGCCCTTGTGGAAAATGCCCGACGGGGCGCACCCGTGAAGGCGCACCCCGGGGGACCTCTGTGGCGTGCCGTCAGCCGGTCTTCTTCCAGTCCTGGCAGCCCGTGGTCTTGAAGTACGCGTCCCCGGGGGCGATGGTCACGACGGCCGAGCCGGACACGTTGTTGTTCGCGAGGATCGAGTCCGTCGACTGGAAGGCGTCCTTGGTCCGTTCCCAGTAACAGAGGTCGTCGGTGTTGCCGGTGGACCTGTACGTGCCCGGTGCGATGTCGACGCCGACTCTGTGCATCCCGCCGCTGCCCTTGATCTGCGTGGCCGGTGTCCCGGACGCCTTCGCGTCGACGGTCTCCCAGTCCTTGCAGCCGCTCGACTTGAAGAGCTGGTCGGTCTTCAGGATGGTCACGTAACTGGTGCCGCTGACGTTCTCGTTGGCGAGGATCGAGTCCATCTCGCCCGAGGCGTCCTTGGAGCGCTCCCAGTAGCAGAGGTCGTCGGTGTTGCCGGTGGTCCGGTAGGTACCGGGCTGTATGTCGGTGCCGACCTCGAAGTCGCCGTCGCCCTCGAACGCCGCCTTCTTCCCGGCCTTGCCCGCCTTGCCCGCCTTGGCGTCACTCTTCGTGTCCCCGTCCGAGCCGGCGCCGGTCTTCTTGCCGGACTTGTGCTCGGCGGAGGCCGCGGAGCCCTTGCCGCTGCCGCCGGAACCGCCGTCCCCGTCGCCGTCCGCGTTCGCCGACACCGCGCCGATGACGACGACACTCACGACAACCCCCAGCGCGATCTTGACCTTGGCGCCCATGACAGTCCCCTCCCAGAAGCCGACGGCCTCCTTCTTGCGGCGGCCGTTTTCCGATGGGTCAATCACAGCAGAGCCTGTGAACCGAGTCAACATGATTCACAGGAGTGGTGGAGTACACGGCCGTGAATGGGGGGACCTTGCGTACGTCGATATGCTCGACGCCACACACCAGACGACGGGAGCCAGGCCGGTGCAGGAGAACGGGACCGAGGTCACCGCAGCCGGGATCGCCCGGCTCGCCGGAGTCGGGCGCGCGGCCGTCAGTAACTGGCGCCGCCGCCACGCCGACTTCCCCAAGCCTGTGGGCGGCACCGAGACCAGCCCCTCCTTCGCGCTCGCCGAGGTCGAGGACTGGTTGCGTGCCCAGGGCAAACTGGCCGAGGTTCCCCTGCGCGAACGCGTCTGGCAGCAGATCGCCGGCCACCCGCAGGGCCCCGTCGCCGCCCTGGTCCACGTCGGCTGTGCCCTCCTGCTCGTCCATGACCGACCCACGGTCTGGCTGGAGCTGAGCGCCGGCTCCGACGACCGCCTCGCCGAGCTGCTGCCCGCGCCCCTGGACCAGGTCCTCACCCCACGCTTCGGAGCGATCCGCAAGCGGGCCGTCGCCACGCCGACCGCCGACCTCCTGCGGCCCTCCGCCCCCTTGTTGCGCGCCGCCGCCGACCTCGCCGCCGAGCTGGGCGCCCGCAAGGCGTACGAGTTCCTGCTCGGCCGGCACCTCGACGCGAACCCGCGCCAGTACACGCTCACGCCGACCGGCCTCGCCGCACTGATGGCCGACCTCGCCGGACCCGCCACGGCCGTCCTCGACCCGGCGTGCGGCACCGGCGCCCTGCTGCGCGAGGTGGCCGCCGCACAGAGCGCGTCGGCCACCGAGGACCAGCGCCTCTACGGCCAGGACAGCGCACCCGAGCTGGCGGCCCTGACGGCACTGCGCCTCGCCCTCCACACCCGGGCCACCGTGCGCACCGCCGCCGCCGACACCCTGCGCGAGGACGCGTACGGGAGCCTCAGGGCCGACGCCGTCCTGTGCCACCCGCCGTTCAACGAGCGCAACTGGGGCCACGACGAACTCGCCTACGACCCCCGCTGGGAGTACGGCTTCCCGGCCCGCACCGAGTCCGAACTCGCTTGGGTGCAGCACGCGTTGGCTCGTCTCAAGGAAGGCGGCGTCGCCGTCCTCCTGATGCCTCCCGCCGCTGCCTCCCGCCGCTCCGGCCGCCGCATCCGCGCCGACCTGCTGCGCCGCGGCGCCCTGCGCGCGGTGATCGCCCTGCCGCCCGGCGCGGCACCCCCGTACAACCTCCCGCTGCACCTGTGGGTGCTGCGCAAACCCGTCGTCACCGCTCAGCCCGCGCAGCCCGAGGTGCTGCTCGCCGACACCGGTGTGTTCACCGCGGACAGCCGCGGCGGCCTCGACTGGCAGGCCGTGCGCACCGCCGTCCTCGACGCCTGGCGCCCCTTCGACCGGGCCGGCACCGCGCCGGAGCAGCCGGGCCTCAGCCGCTCCGTGCCGGTCATCGAACTACTCGACGACGACGTCGACCTGGCCCCTGCCCGCCATCTGCCGCCCCCCGAGGCCGGCGGCGGCGCCGAACAGCTGGCGAGCGTACGCGAACGGCTGGGCGAGACCCTCCGGCTCACCGGCCGCCTCACCCCGCCCGCCGCCGACCCACGCCGGCCTGACCGCCGGCCGCTCACCACGATCGGCGAACTCGCGCGCGGGGGCGCACTCCAGCTGCGTACCGGAGGAAACGAGCCGCGTGCGGGAGGAAGCGGCGAGCACACGCGCGTGCCTGTCCTCACCGACCACGACGTCCTCGCCGGCACGGCACCTTCGGGCACGGCATTTTCCGGAACAGCATCTTCAGGAACAGCATTCTCCGGAACAGCGACCTCCGGCACGCCTGCCGAGAGCGACGCGGAACCCGTACTGACCGAGCCCGGCGATGTCGTCGTGCCCGTGCTCGGCGGCGGCTCCATCGCGCGCGTGGTCGACGAGGCGACCGCGGGCGCCGCCCTCGGCCGCAACCTCGCGCTGCTGCGGCCCGATCCGGCCGCCCTCGACCCGTGGTTCCTCGCCGGGTTCCTGCGCGGCACCGCCAACAACCGCCAGGCCAGCAGCTATGCGTCCACCGCGACCCGGCTCGACGTGCGCCGCCTGCAACTGCCCAGGCTTCCGCTGGAACAACAGCGCGCGTACGGCGAACGGTTCCGTGCGCTGGCCGAGTTCGAGGAGGCGCTGCGGCTCGCGGGCCGCCTCGGTGAACAGCTGGTCCGCGGCATGTACGACGGACTGACGGACGGCACCGTCGAACCCGGCTGAGGCCCCTGGGACGGACGCGATGACCAGCACGACAACGGTTCGGTACAACCCTGGACCGGTTGTCCTTGTCGGCCTATACGCTCGGACTCCGCACGCGGACTCAGCACTCGCACGTCCGTAACTCGCACGTCCGTACTCCCGTCCGTCCCAACAGGCCTCCAGGAGCAACCATGCAAGGCCACGGCCAGGCGCAGTCGGTGAAGCCGCCACCCCCGACCGGGCTGCTGGTCTTCCTGCGCGTGCTCTTCGTGGTCATCTCGGTGTGCAGCTTCGGCCTGCTCGGCTGGACGATGATGCTGCGCCTGGCGCTCCTGACCCGTAAGTCCCTCGACTGGGGCCTCCTCGTGGCCACCTTCGCGGCCGAGTCCCTCGGCCTCGTCCTGATCGGGACCGAGCCCGGGAAAGAAATCCACACCCTGGGCGGCTGGACCGGTCTCGCCCTGCTTTTCGGCTCGCTCGTGGTCGTGATCTCGTACTACCTCGCGGCGGAGATCCGCCACTTCCACGAACTGAGCTACGCGTACGCGGGATACGCCCGGCACCAGCCGCCCCCGGCGCACACGTACGGCTACCCGCAGCAGCCGTACGCCGCCGCGACCGGTCCGCACACGCCGGTGCCGCCGATGGCCCCGATACCCCAGCCCCACCTCCAGCCCCAGCTTCACCCCCAACCCCAGTCCCAACCCCAGTCCCAACCGCAGGCCGCCGCGCCGACCCCGCCGCCGCAGCGGCCCGCGCCCGCCCGTATCGACCAGGTGCGCGCCGAGCTCGACGAGCTGAGCGACTATCTCCGCAAGCACGAGGACGGCAGGTGACCGTGGCGTCGGGACGGGTGATCACCGACCGCTACGAACTGTCCACGCTCATCGGACAGGGCGGCATGGGCCAGGTGTGGACGGGATACGACCAGCGGCTGGACCGGCGCGTCGCGGTCAAACTGCTGCGGCCGGACAAGGTCGCGGGCCAGGAGGCCGACGAACTGCGCCGCCGCTTCGTACGCGAGTGCCGCGTCACCGCCCAGGTCGACCACCCCGGCCTGGTCACGGTCCACGACGCGGGCAGCGAGGGCGAGGAGCTGTTCCTCGTCATGCAGTACGTCGACGGGGCCGACCTCTCCGACCACCTCGCCGAGCACGACCCCTACCCCTGGCAGTGGGCCGTCGCGGTCGCCGCACAACTGTGCGCCGTGCTCTCCGCGGTGCACGCCGTGCCGATCGTCCACCGCGACCTCAAGCCGCGGAACGTGATGATCAAGCAGGACGGCACGGTCACCGTCCTCGACCTCGGCGTCGCCTCGGTGATGGACACGGACACGACCCGTCTGACGCACACCGGCTCCCCCATCGGATCACCCGCCTACATGGCCCCCGAGCAGGCGATGGGCGGCGCGGTCGGCCCGTACACGGACCTGTACGCGCTCGGGGTGCTGATGCACGAACTCCTCAGCGGAGACGTGCCGTTCTCGGGCTCCACCGCACTCGGTGTGCTGCACCGCCACCTCTACGAGCCGCCCCTGCCGGTCCGACGGCTGCGCCCCGAGGTTCCCGAGGCGCTCGAAGCCCTCGTGCTGCGGCTGCTCTCCAAGGACCCGCAGCACCGCCCGGACTCCGCCCAGGAGACGTACGAGCAACTGCTGCCGCTGCTCCCCGCGCGCGGCATCCCGTCCGGCGGACCGCTCGACCCCACACGCCCCTTCCTGCGCCCGCACGCCCCCTGGCCGGACCGCGCCCGCACTCCCGCGGCACAACCGCAGGCCGCGCCCACCGTCGAAAAGCCGGACGTCGCGGGAGCGGTCGACGAGGTCAAGCGGCTCCTCGGCGAGGGCCGCATCACCCAGGCCGTCGACATCCTCGGTCAGATACTCCCGGCCGCCGCCGCCCAGCACGGCGAGCACTCACCGGTCGTGCGCACCCTGCGCAAGCAGTACGCGGCCACGCTGATGGACGACGGCCAGTACCGCCGCGCCCTGCCCGAACTGCGCCGCCTCGCCGACGAACGGGCCACCGAGGCCGGCCAGGCCGACCCGCAGTCCCTGCGCTTCCGCTACGAGGCCGCCCAGTGCCTCGAACAGCTCGGCGAGCCCGCCGCCGCACTCGCCGAGTACCGCGCGCTGCTGCCGTACTACGAGAACCAGTACGTCGCCCAGGACGCCGAACTCTCCTTCGAAGTACGCCGCCGCATCGGGCATCTGCTCCTGGCCCTCGGCGACCGGGCCGCCGCCCACGACACACTGGTCCGGCTCCAGTACGACGTCGAACGGCTGCGGGGCCCCGGCCATCCGCTGGTCGCGGAGATCGGCCGGACCCTCCAGTGGCTGGGACAGGTCCGCGGCTGACCTCGCGCGCTCGCGCCGCCGTTCCGCTGTGCCGCCGTGCAGCCGTTCTGCCGTGCCCCGGTTCAGCCGTGCCGCTGCGCAGCTGGGCCGCCGTGCCGCGTGAGGATGAGGGAAACTCCGCGGGGGTGCCCGAAGTCGAGGCGAATCGTTGGGTCGAATGGGTGGCCGGGAGCCGCTCCCCTGCCTACCATCGATCACCGCAAGACTTTGTGCACCGCCGCACAATCTCCTACAGGAGGTTCTCCTTGCACCGCCGCCGTCGCACCGCGCTCCTCCTCTCCGCCGCACTCGTCACCGCGGCTCCTCTCCTCGCCGCCTGCGGCAACGACGCGCACCCCGGTGCCGCGGCCGTCGTCGGCGATGAGCGCATCACCGTCTCCCAGCTGGAGAACCGGGTGAACGAGGTACGGACCGCACAGCGGGCCGCCACCACGGGTGAGGCGCAGTACGAGCAGGCCATCGCCAAGTCCGGCGGCCTCAGCCGTGACACCCTGCACAGCATGGTGCTCGACCGCGTACTGCACCGGGCCTCCCAGGACGCGGGCGTGACCGTCACCCGCAAGGAGGTCCAGCAGGCCCGCACCGGGCTGGAACAGCAGGCGGGGAACGCGAAGGCCCTGGAAACGACCTGGCTCCAGCAGTACGGAGTCCCGCCCGAGCGGCTCGACGACAATCTCCGTATCCAGATCGAGGCCCAGAAGCTCGCCACCGGCCTCGGCACGGACACCAGCCAGCCGGCCTTCTGGAAGGCACTGTCCGCGGCGTCCAGGAAACTGGACGTCGACCTGAACCCCCGTTACGGCACCTGGGACGTCGAGAAGAGCAGCCGCGTCGACGCCAAGCTGCCATGGGTGCGCGAGGTCACGTCGGCCGGAAGCCAGGAGACGGCATAGCCGTCGGGCACCCGAGCCAGGACAGAAGCCCGGGCCCCGGCCCGGGCACCATGACCCGGCCACCCGTCCCGTCCCCTCCCGTCCTTTCCCGCCCCCTCCCGTCCACAGCACGTGACCTTGATGTCGGTGGCGTGGGTTACGTTCGGGGTGTGAACGCATCCAGCCCGGGGCGCATCGTCCTGCTCACCACCAGCCACCGCGTCGCGCCCGGACTCCTGTCCTGGCCCGCCTGGCAGGCGCTGCACGGCGCCGACCGCGTCCTGTGCGCGGACGGCGCCCACCCCCAGCTGCCGTACCTGCGCGAGGCCGGCCTCCAGGTCGACGAGGCCGCGCCCGGCGCCCAGGAGCTGGTCGACGCCTGTGCCGGCGGGCACACGGTCATCGTCGTCGCCACCGGCGAGGGCGAACCGCGCCTGACCGACGGCCTGTCCCGGCTGGCCGGCACCGGGCGCGTCCCGATGCCCGACCTCGAACTGCTCCCCGCCTCGTACGACCTCCCGGGCGCCCGCCTCCTCGACCTCGTCCAGGTCATGGACCGCATCCGCGTCGAGTGCCCCTGGTCGTCCCAGCAGACCCACAAGGGACTCGCCAAGTACGGCCTGGAGGAGGCGTACGAACTCGTCGAGGCCATCGAGGAGGGCGACCGGCACGAGCTGCGCGAGGAACTCGGCGACGTACTGCTCCAGGTCGTCTTCCACTCCCGGATCGCCGAGGAGGGCAGCCCGGAGGACCAGTCGGAGCCCTTCTCCATCGACGACGTGGCGGCTGGCATCGTCACCAAGCTGATCCACCGGCATCCGCATGTGTTCGGCGACGAGACCGCCTCCACACCCGAGGAGGTCAAGGAGCACTGGCTGCGCACCAAGGCCGAGGAGAAGCAGCGGACGTCCGTCACGGAGGGCGTCCCGCTCGGTCAGCCCGGCCTCGCGCTCGCCGCCAAACTGGCGTCCCGCGCGCGTGCGGCGGGACTGGAAGCGCCCCTGCCCCGGGGCGAGGGCGTCGGCTACGAACTGCTGGCGCTGGCCGTACGGGCCGAGGTGGACGGCGTGGACCCGGAGGCGGCACTGCGGGCGGCCGCCCGGGCCTACCGGGACGCAATAAGGGCGAGCGAGGCCTGACGAGTTCCGGGGAGGCCTGACCGACCGGCCCCCGACGGGTGACACCCACCCGCGAGGCGCCGCCGCGCTCCTCCACCGAGGGCTCCGTCGAGGGCTGCCGGGAAGAGCTCCCAGCCCGGGTGCTGAGGCAGGACGCCCGGCAGGCTCTCCTCACTCCTCCCGATACCGTCGAGGAGTGACCGAAACGCCTGCACAGCCGCCCGCGGGGCACCCCGCCCCCGAACTCTTCACCTGGGAGTTCGCAACCAATCCCTACCCGGCGTACGCCTGGCTCCGCGAGCACGCCCCCGTGCATCGAACGAAGCTGCCCAGCGGGGTGGAGGCATGGCTGGTCACCCGTTACGCGGACGCGAAGCAGGCCCTCGCCGACGCCCGGCTCAGCAAGAACTCCGCCCATCACGACGAGCCCGCGCACGCGAAGGGCAAGACCGGCATTCCGGGGGAGCGGAAGGCCGAGCTGATGACGCATCTGCTCAACATCGACCCGCCGGACCACACCCGTCTGCGGCGGCTCGTCAGCAAGGCGTTCACGCCGCGGCGGGTAGCCGAATTCGCACCCCGTGTCCAGGAGTTGACGGACCAACTGATCGACGGGTTCCTGGAGAAGGGGGAGGCCGACCTCATCCACGAGTTCGCCTTTCCACTGCCCATCTACGCCATCTGCGACCTCCTCGGCGTTCCGCGCGAGGACCAGGACGACTTCCGGGACTGGGCCGGGATGATGATCCGGCACGGGGGAGGGCCGAGGGGCGGCGTCGCCCGGTCGGTCAAGAAGATGCGCGGCTATCTCGCCGAGCTCATCCACCGCAAGCGCGAGGAGCTCACGGACCAGCCCGCCCCGGGCGAGGACCTCATCTCCGGTCTCATCCGGGCCTCCGACCACGGCGAGCACCTCACCGAGAACGAGGCCGCGGCGATGGCCTTCATCCTCCTCTTCGCTGGTTTTGAGACAACCGTGAACTTGATCGGGAACGGCGTCCACGCCCTGCTCCTCCACCCCGGGCAACGGCAGCGGCTGCAGAGCTCCCTGGCGGCCGGCCGGACGGACCTCCTCGAAACCGGCCTGGAGGAACTGCTCCGCTACGACGGGCCCGTGGAGCTGGCCACCTGGCGGTTCGCCACCGAACCGCTCAGTATCGGCGGGCAGGACATCGCCTCCGGTGACCCCGTGCTCGTCGTGCTCGCGGCGGCCGACCGCGATCCTGACCGGTTCAAGGACCCCGACACCCTCGACCTCTCCCGCCGTGACAACCAGCACCTCGGTTACGGCCACGGCCTCCACTACTGCCTCGGCGCGCCCCTCGCCCGTCTGGAGGGCCGGACCGCACTGACCACGTTGCTGACTCGCCTGCCCGACCTGCAACTCGCGGGCGATTCAGCTGATTTGCGGTGGCGTGGGGGGCTCATCATGCGTGGATTGCGCACGCTTCCGGTGGAGTTCACCCCGGGCGGTAGGCCGTAAGCGTCCATAAAGGACGCGGGGAGTGCTTGGCATCGAAGTCGACGACACGTGAGACTTCGTCAACTTTGTGATCTTCACGTTATCTGCCCTGCATCGACTTGTGACAAGAGTTCGAGTGCCGCTACGTTCACCCATCAATGCGGCACGTCTCACCCGTCGCAGTAGTGCACGAGCGCAGCTCTCCGCTGCGCCCTGTGCGCATTCCTTGCTGTCACGTGAAAGGCAATCGCATGCTCACCGGGAACGGCCGTCATCGTCGCCCCCGCCAGGCCCCGGCGCTTCTTGTCGCCGCGGGTGTGGCCGGATCGGCCATCGCGATCCCTCTGCTCGGCGCGACCGGTGCGAGTGCCGCCAGCGGCACGACCTGGGACGCGGTCGCCGAGTGCGAGAGTGGCGGCTCCTGGAGCGCCGACACCGGCAACGGGTCCTACGGCGGACTCCAGATGAGCCAGGAGACCTGGGAGGAGCACGGTGGCCTCGACTACGCGCCGAGCGCCGACCAGGCCAGCCGCTCGCAGCAGATATCCGTCGCCGAGAAGATCCTCGCGGACCAGGGGACGAGTGCCTGGGCGACCTGTGGTCTCCTCGCCGGTCTGACGCAGAACTCCGACTCCGCCGACGTCGACACGGGCCTCGCCGGGGACTCCGCCAGTCCTTCGGCCGAGCCGGACGAGACAGAGGCGAGCAACGGTACGAAGTCCGACTCGTCCGCGGACAGTGATTCGGATTCCGCGGACGACTCCGGCTCGGGCGCACGGGGATTGGACGGCAGTTCCAAGGGTGGCGCGGAGAAGAGCGACGAGTCCTCCCAGGACGGCGACGCTTCGACCGACGCGGACAGCGCCGGCCGTCACCGCGGCGGCAGCGCCGAAGACGCCGACACCGCTCCCCGCGCGGACGACTACGCCGGCCGGCACGCCTCGCGCGGGGACAGCGACTCGCGTGTCGTCGTCGCCGAGGGGTCGTACGTGATCCGCACCGGGGACAGCCTCTCGGGCATCGCCGACTCCTTTGAGGTCGAGGGCGGATGGGAGTCGCTCTACGCCGCCAACAAGGACGCCATCGGCGCCGACCCGGACTTCATCATCCCCGGTCAGAGCGTCGACCTCGCCGAGGAAGCCACCGCGAGCAAGTAGTGACCAAGCTGCCGAATCGGGCGAAAACCAGCGGCAGTTCGCGGTTAATGTCCGGATTGGTGAAAATGAGAGATGGATCTCAACACCCCTGATCGTCTTTGAATTTCGGGGCGGCCCGTGTCTACGGTCGTGACCGCTCGCCATTGGTGAGCCCCGACGGTCGCACGCCGAATCCTGCCAACGGCCGTACGGGAACAGTCGTCGCGTAATGCGCCGTAGGCAGGAGCGGGGGACCCAAGGTAAGTGCCGGACCCGGTCGTTGAGGCCGGGCACGGCTTGGGGTTAAGCCGCGTGACGGCAGTGTCACGCGGCCGGGCAACTCACTCGGCCCGAACCCGACAGCTCACCTCGCAGGCGTCGGTGAGGGGATCACTTCATGCTGCTTTCGAGCAAGGGCAAGCACCGCCGCCCGTCCAAGACCACTCGTATCGCCACGCTCGCCGGTGTCACCACCGCGGCCATCGCCGTCCCGCTGATGGGCGCCTCGGGAGCCTCCGCCGCCTCCACCTCCGAGTGGGACACCGTCGCCCAGTGCGAGTCCGGTGGCAACTGGTCGATCAACACCGGCAACGGCTACTTCGGCGGCCTGCAGTTCTCGCCCTCGACCTGGGCCGCGTACGGCGGCAACTCGTACGCCTCCAGCGCCGACCAGGCCTCCAAGTCCCAGCAGATAGCCGTCGCCGAGAAGGTTCTCGCGAGCCAGGGCAAGGGCGCCTGGCCGAGCTGTGGCGTGGGCCTGTCCGGTGCCTCGACCGGTGGCGGCACGGCGCCCTCGGGCTCCGGCTCCTCGGACTCGAACGGTTCCGGCCAGAGCACCTCGCAGTCGCAGCAGCAGAACTCGCAGTCCTCCGAGGAGCGCGCCTCGCGTTCCCAGGACCGTCCGGCCGCGAAGAAGACCGTCGAGACCCCGACCGGCAAGAAGGTCAAGAAGGGTGACGGCGAGTACAAGGTCGTCAAGGGTGACACCCTCAGCGAGATCGCCGCGAAGGAGAAGGTCAAGGGCGGCTGGGCGAAGCTGTACAAGCTGAACGGCGACATCGTCGACGACGCCGACTTCATCTTCCCGGGTCAGCAGCTGCACCTCAGCTGACCCCCGCCGGTCGCGTTCCCCACTTCGGTTGTGCGGGCGTCACATCCCGCTCACGTTCCGGTCGAGGCCCTGGCCGCTCAGCCTCGGCCGGAATTCCGGCCCACAACCGAATCGCGGCTGAACCACGGTGCTCTCACATCCGTGTCCTCCATAGTGGAGGTCTCGTGAGGGCCGCCCCCGTCCCCCACGGGCCCCCCGCTCCGGTGCGTGTTCCCCCGTACGCACCGGGGCGGGACTTTTTTGTTTCATAGGGGAACAATGTTTACCCTCGGTTCTGTCCATGGGGTGGTCGAGAGGCTGGCCGATCTCTCCCGGGCGGTTAGGCTCATGTCGCGGAGCCATCACAGTTCCGCGTTGTGCCGGGCCCACACCCGGCGTACTCGCGTCACATCCCAGAAGGAGATGCTCGTGCCGTCCATCGACGTCGTCGTAGCCCGGGAAATCCTGGACTCCCGAGGCAACCCCACGGTCGAGGTCGAGGTCGGCCTCGACGACGGCAGCACGGGTCGTGCCGCCGTTCCGTCCGGCGCCTCCACCGGTGCCTTCGAGGCTGTTGAACTCCGTGACGGAGACCCCAACCGCTACCTCGGCAAGGGTGTCGAGAAGGCCGTCCTCGCCGTCATCGAGCAGATCGGCCCGGAGCTCGTCGGCTACGACGCCACCGAGCAGCGCCTCATCGACCAGGCGATGATCGACCTGGACGCCACCGACAACAAGGCATCGCTCGGCGCCAACGCCATCCTCGGCGTCTCCCTCGCCGTCGCCCACGCCGCCTCCGAGACCAGCGACCTGCCGCTCTTCCGCTACCTGGGCGGACCGAACGCGCACCTGCTGCCCGTCCCGATGATGAACATCCTGAACGGTGGGTCGCACGCCGACTCCAACGTCGACATCCAGGAGTTCATGATCGCCCCGATCGGCGCGGAGTCCTTCTCCGAGGCCGTGCGCTGGGGCGCGGAGGTCTACCACACCCTCAAGAAGGTCCTGAAGACCCGCGGTCTGTCCACCGGCCTCGGCGACGAGGGCGGCTTCGCCCCGAACCTCGGCTCCAACCGCGAGGCCCTCGACCTCATTCTTGAGGCCATCAAGCAGGCCGGCTACATCCCCGGTGAGCAGGTCGCCCTCGCGCTGGACGTCGCCGCGTCCGAGTTCTACAAGGACGGCAAGTACGAGTTCGAGGGCAAGTCCCGCTCGGCCGCGGAGATGACCGAGTACTACGAGGAGCTCGTCGCCGCGTATCCGCTGGTCTCCATCGAGGACCCGCTGTACGAGGACGACTGGGCCGGCTGGAAGGTCATCACCGAGAAGCTGGGCGACAAGGTCCAGATCGTCGGCGACGACCTCTTCGTCACCAACCCCGAGCGCCTCGCCCGCGGCATCGAGGAGGGCTCCGCCAACGCCCTGCTCGTCAAGGTCAACCAGATCGGCTCGCTGACCGAGACCCTGGACGCCGTCGAGATGGCCCAGCGCAACGGCTTCAAGTGCATGATGTCCCACCGCTCCGGCGAGACCGAGGACGTCACCATCGCCGACCTCGCGGTCGCCGTGAACTGCGGCCAGATCAAGACCGGCGCCCCGGCCCGCTCGGACCGCGTCGCCAAGTACAACCAGCTGCTGCGCATCGAGGAGATCCTCGACGACGCCGCGGTGTACGCGGGCCGCTCGGCCTTCCCCCGCTTCAAGGGCTGAGTTCCGGTCAAGGGCTGAGCTCCGGCCTTGTGATGAGGGGTGACAGCCCCGTCGTACGTACGTCCCCGTATCCGGTCCCGTACCGTGTGCGGGGACGTACGCACGTATAGGGGAGGCGGGACAGATGGCCGTGAAGGACCGTGACCGGTTCTCCACCGCGACCAGGCTGCGGGTGCTCGGTGAGCAGACCGCCGCCCGTGTCTACCGCTCCCAGACCAAACGCCAGGCGCGCCGCTCGCGGCTGACCGGCCGGGCGGCACTGCTCGCCCTGGTCCTCTGCTCGCTCGTCGTGGCCCTCGCCTATCCCATAAGGCAGTACGTCTCCCAGCGCGCCGAGGTCGCCGATCTGCAGCGGGAGCGCGAGCAGGCCCGCGAGCGGGTCGAACAGCTGCGTGACCTGAAGGCTCGGTGGCAGGACGACGCGTACGCCGAGCAGCGCATCCGGGAGCGGCTGCACTATGTGATGCCGGGCGAGACCGGCTACGTCGTGATCGACCCCGACGCGGCGAAGAAGACGCGTACGGACCGGACGGCGGCCGACCGGGCCTGGTACGTCAACGTCTGGGAGGGCGTCGACAAGGCCGACGCCTCCCACCAGTGAACCGACCGACCACCGACTGATCAGTGACCGACTGGCGACTGACCATCGGCTGATGAGAAAGACACAGACCCAAGGCATGCAAACGCCCCCGCCGCCCACTCCCCGCACCGAGCCCACCGACGCGGACGTCGAGGCCTTCAAGCAGCAGCTCGGGCGGCCGCCGCGCGGGCTGCGCGCGATCGCGCACCGCTGCCCGTGCGGGCAGCCGGACGTCGTGGAGACGGCCCCCCGTCTTCCCGACGGGACGCCGTTCCCGACGACGTACTACCTGACGTGCCCGCGTGCGGCCTCCGCCATCGGCACGCTGGAGGCGAACGGTGTCATGAGGGAGATGACGGACCGTCTCGCCACGGACCCCGAGCTGGCCGCGGCGTACCGGGCCGCTCATGAGGACTACATCGCCCGTCGCGACTCCATCGAGGTGCTCGAAGGGTTTCCGAGCGCGGGTGGGATGCCGGACCGGGTGAAGTGCCTGCATGTCCTGGTCGGGCACTCGCTGGCCGCGGGGCCGGGGGTGAACCCCCTTGGTGACGAGGCCATCGAGATGCTGCCGGAGTGGTGGCGCAAGGGGGCGTGTGTGGTGCCGGCGTCCACCGAGGCGTAAGAGAGACCCCCGAAAGGGACGAACGATCGCAACAGGAGAGCACTGTCATGACTCGCGTCGCTGCCGTCGACTGCGGTACCAACTCCATCCGGCTGCTCGTCGCGGACGTGGATCCCCGGACCGGTGAACTCGTCGATCTGGACCGCCGGATGACGATCGTCCGGCTCGGACAGGACGTGGACCGGACGGGACGGCTCGCGCCCGAGGCCCTGGAGCGCACCTTCGCGGCCTGCCGCGAGTACGCCGCGGTCATCAAGGAGCACGGCGCCGAGCGACTGCGCTTCGTGGCGACCTCGGCCTCCCGCGACGCCGAGAACCGGGACGAGTTCGTCCGCGGGGTTCTCGACATCCTGGGTGTGGAGCCCGAGGTCATCTCCGGCGACCAGGAGGCGGAGTTCTCGTTCACGGGGGCCACCAAGGAGCTGACGGGCCGTGACGACCTTGCCAAGCCCTACCTCGTGGTGGACATCGGCGGCGGCTCCACCGAGTTCGTCGTGGGCGACGACCACGTGCGGGGCGCCCGCTCGGTGGACATCGGCTGCGTACGGATGACGGAACGGCACCTCGTCCGGGACGGCGTGGTCACCGACCCGCCGTCCGAGGAGCAGATCCGGGCGATCCGCGCCGACATCGAGGCGGCCCTCGACCTCGCCGAGGAGTCCGTGCCTCTGCGTGAGGCCCGTACGCTCGTCGGACTCGCCGGGTCCGTCACCACGGTCTCGGCGATCGCCCAGGAGCTTGCGGAGTACGACCCCGAGGCCATTCACCACTCCCGGCTCTCCCGGGACCGCGTCCGCGAGATCACCGAGCGGCTGCTCACCTCCACTCACGCCGAGCGTGCGGCGATCCCCTCGATGCACCCGGGCCGCGTGGACGTCATCGGTGCCGGCGCCCTCGTGCTCCTCTCGATCATGGAGAGGACCGGGGCCCAGGAGGTCGTCGTGAGCGAGCACGACATCCTCGACGGCATCGCCTTCAAGGTGGCCGAAGAGGCCGAAGCGGATGAGAAGAGGGACTGATCCGCGGTGGTGCGCCGCGTAGAGCCGGCACCGGCGCACCCTCGAACGGCTGGTCAGAGCACAGGCGGCCCCGCCTCGACGCGGCGCAGTACTGAGGACAGGCGGTCCAGGTCGGGGCCGGTCTGGATCTGTCGCTCGTCCCACCAGGTGGCGCCGGCGTCGTGCAGCGGACCGATCACGTCCTTGGCCTTGGCCGCGTCCGGGGGCGTGGCACCGCCGAGCACGAACTCGAAGGGGCGCTCGGACCCGGCCGTACGGTGCTCGCGTACGTAGGCGACAAGTTCCCGTACCTCTGTCACGTCCGGCGCATGCCCATGCCGGGCCGTCTCGAACAGTGGCACCACGCCGTCCCACCGTGCTGCCCGCCGCATGGGCGGACGCCGCGGCCAGAACCCGCCGATCCACACCGGCGGACCGGGCTGCTGCACGGTGGCGGGCAGCAGTGTCACGTCCCGAACCTCGTAGTGCCGGCCGTGGTGGTTCACCGGCTCGCCCGACCAGAAGCGCCTCAACACCTCCAGTCCCTCGTCCAGCCGCTCGGCGAGGACGCGTGGCTCGGCGGTGTCGCCGAAGCTGCGGTACTCGTCCTCGATCGGACCGCCCAGGCCGACGGCGAAGGTCACCCGGCCGCCGCTGAGGTGGTCCAGGGTGGCCACCTGGCGGGCGAGTTGCTGCGGGCGGTAACGGGGGACCGGCGTCAACAGGGTGCCCAGCCGGATCCGGGAGGTCGCCAGCGCGGCCGCGGTCAGCAGCATCCAGGGGTCTCCGAAGGGACGCCCCTGGTGCTGCCGGTGCAGTACGTGGTCCCAGACGAAGAGTCCGTCCCAGCCGGCCTGTTCGGCGGCAGCCGCCACGGTCGCGACGTTACGGGGGTTGGCGAAGTCACCGAAGTTGGGGATGTTGACGGAGAAGCGCATCCCCACAGGGTGCGCAGCCGGCCGCGCAAGGGCAACAGGATTCGGCGCCAGAACCTGCACCGCGTCGACAGAGCCGGCAGTGCACCGGACTCGCGCTCCGGCAGTGCTCCAGCAGTGCACCGGACTCGCGTGTGCTTTCGGGCCGGACCGCCGCCCAGCCGGAGACCGCCGCCCAGCCGAAGACCGCCGCGCGCACCGCGGCTCAGGCCGAGGGGAAACCGGCTGTCAGACAGGCCAACAGCTGGCCCGGCGCGTCTTCCTGGAGAAGGTGGCCGGCGCCCTCGATCCAGTGCAGCTCCGCGTGTGGAACGCGTTCGTGCAACCACTCGGCGTACCGCGGAGGAAGAATGCGGTCCTCGCGGCCCCAGACGAGCCGCACCGGAAGCGACATACCGCCCAGCAAGTGCTCGTACGCGACCGTGTCCGCCTGCCTGATCTGGCTGTACTGACGGTAGAACGCCGCTTGCCCCGAGTCCCCCCGCCACGGTGCGAGGAACGCATCGAGAACCCCCGGCCGGAAGCCGACGTGCGTGGCGTGCCGCAGGTGACTGGCGACGAGCGCTTCGTGCGCGTAACCCGGAAGCTTCTGGAAGACCTCCTCGTGCTCCAGGAAGAGCTGGAAGAGCCCTCGCTCCCACTCGCCACCGCTGACCGCGTCGAAGAGGGTCAGATCCTGGTAGCTCCTCTTCTCCAGCAGCAAGGTCCGAAGCGCCACTGCCCCGCCGATGTCGTGGGCGACCACGCTGGGGCCGGACAGCTCCCAGTGGTCGAGGAGCCGGGCGAAGTTCTTCGCGTGAGCCGCCAGGCTGAGGTCCTGGCCCTCGCGCTGGTCGGACTGGCCGAAGCCGAGATGGTCGAAGAAGAAGACCTTGCGGGTGCGGGCGAGGGCCGGAGCGATGTCCCGCCAAAGAAAGGAGGAATACGGCGTGCCGTGCACCAGTACGACCGGGTCTCCGCGACCCAGGGTCCCCCACCGCACCACCCCTTCAGGCGTCTCGAATTCCTCACCAAGCGTCCAGTCCATCACTGGCCTCCTCTCCTGCCTCGTGAACAACACCTTCCACCTGGAGCATGTCGCATGCCTCATCAGCATGACTGTCATGACCATCCGGCCGGCTGATACGGGGGCACCAAAGTTCCACCTCGACTGAGCAGGTCGGATGACGTATGAGCGCTGTTGGCGGGCTGTGTGGGGCGGTGGAAACGGCCTTGGCGCCGGCCCGCCGGAAAACTTCGTGAAGTTCTTCACAAGAGATTGGGCCCTGCCAGGGGAGGTTTTCCCGACTCCGGATCCATTCGGGGCTTCGGATGGGGTCAAGGCATGATCAACAGGCCGTACCGCGGGTGCCGTGATGGCGTCGCGATCGTGCGGTGAGACGGACTGGTCTACCGGGCTCAGGGGATGGAGTAGCAGCTCACGCGGCATTGACAACGGGCCGCGGTGCCCACTGGTTCCCCTGTTCGACCATGACCTGGATCACGTGAGCCGCGCAGTGTAACAGAGGGGGCGTAGGAGCTTGTGAAGGGGCGCACGAGCGACCCCCCTGGGGCGGGTGGATACTCGATGGCATGAGCACCACGGAGCGTCCCAGGATCCTCGTAGTAGGCGGTGGGTACGTAGGCCTGTACGCAGCTCGGCGCATTCTCAAGAAGATGCGCTACGGCGAGGCGACCGTCACGGTCGTCGACCCCCGGTCGTACATGACCTACCAACCCTTCCTGCCCGAAGCCGCCGCCGGCAGCATTTCGCCTCGGCACGTCGTCGTCCCGCTGCGACGCGTGCTGCCCAAGGCGGAAGTCCTCACCGGCCGGGTCACCACCATCGACCAGGACCGCAAGGTCGCCACGATCGCCCCCCTCGTGGGTGAGGCGTACGAGCTGCCTTTCGACTACCTGGTCGTCGCGATGGGCGCGGTCTCCCGTACCTTCCCGATCCCCGGCCTCGCCGAGCAGGGCATCGGCATGAAGGGCATCGAGGAGGCCATCGGCCTGCGCAACCACGTGCTGGAGCAGCTGGACAAGGCAGACTCCACGACCGACGAGGATGTCCGCCGCAAGGCGCTGACCTTCGTCTTCGTCGGCGGTGGCTTCGCGGGTGCGGAGACCATCGGCGAGGTCGAGGACATGGCCCGGGACGCGTCGAAGTACTACAGCAGCGTGTCCCGCGAGGACATGCGCTTCATCCTCGTCGACGCCGCGGACAAGATCCTGCCCGAGGTCGGCCCCAAGCTCGGCCAGTACGGCAAGGAGCACCTCGAAGGACGTGGGGTCGAGGTCTACCTCTCCACTTCCATGAACTCCTGCGTCGACGGTCACGTGGTCCTGAAGAACGGCCTTGAGGTCGACTCCAGCACGGTCGTGTGGACGGCCGGCGTCAAGCCCAACCCGGTGCTCTCCCGCTTCGGCCTGCCGCTCGGTCCCCGTGGTCACGTGGACACCGGGGTCACCCTCCAGGTGCAGGGCACGGACTACGTCTGGGCCGCCGGCGACAACGCCCAGGTGCCGGACCTCGTCGGCCGCAAGGCCGGCAACGAGAACGCTTGGTGCCCGCCGAACGCCCAGCACGCGCTGCGTCAGGCGCGGGTCCTCGGTGACAACGTGATCTCCGGTATGCGGGGCTTCCCGCAGAAGGAGTACAGCCACGCCAACAAGGGTGCTGTGGCCGGTCTCGGCCTGCACAAGGGCGTCGCGATGATCGTCATGGGCAAGGTGCAGATCAAGCTCAAGGGGCGGCTGGCCTGGTACATGCACCGTGGCTACCACGGTCTGGCCATGCCGACCTGGAACCGGAAGATCCGGGTCTTCGCCGACTGGACACTGGCCGTGTTCCTCAAGCGCGAGGTCGTTTCTCTCGGTGCCATGGAGACTCCTCGTGAGGAGTTCTACGAGGCGGCGAAGCCCGCGCCCGCTCCGGCCGTCGCCAAGACGGAGGAGAAGGCCAAGGCCTCCTGACCTCGGGTCAGCGGCCAGCCTGCTCCGCCCGCTCCGTCCGCTCGACCTGCGCCACGTGCCTCACCTGCTCCACGTGCTTCATCTGTTCCACCTGCTTTTCCTGCTTCACCTGTTTTTCCTGAAGGGGCCTTCCGCCATCCGTGGTGCGGGAGGCCCCTTCGGCCTGAAAAGGCGGTCGCCGCCGCGAAATGCATGGCACCTGCACTTATTTTGCTCAGACATAACACTTTGGCGGGACTGCGCTCCGGGCTCGTTGGTGTTTACGTGGTGTTGGAGTTTGTGGGATCCATCGTCACGGAGGTGTGCGTCATGCAGGACGCGGCGCTTCGGCTCAAGTCGCTGATGGAACAGCTGCTGGGGGCCCCGCTACCGGTACGGATTCGTGCCTGGGACGGTTCGCAGGCGGGGCCGCCGGGTGCCCCGGTGCTCGTCGTACGGAACCGGCGGGCTCTGCGCCGACTTCTCTGGAAACCTGGGGAGTTGGGCATGGCGAGGGCCTGGGTCGCCGGAGATCTGACCGTGGACGGCGATCTGTACGCCGTTCTGAACGCGGTGGCCGAGACGGTATGGGAGCGGGACGAGGACGCCAGAAGCCTCGGGCAGGCCCTGCGCGACCCCGAAGTACGGGCCGCCGTGCGCGGGCTCGTACGGATGGCGGGGTCGCCGCTGCCGCCCGCCCCGCCCCGCGAGGAGGTACGCAGACGCTCGCGTCTCTCCCATCTGCACACCAAACACAGTGACCGACGGGCGATCAGCCACCACTACGACGTCGGGAACGATTTCTACGAGATCGTGCTCGGGCCGTCCATGGTCTACTCGTGCGCCTACTGGGAGTCCCCGGACGGCACCCTGGAGGACGCCCAGCGCGACAAGCTCTCACTCGTCGCCCGCAAGCTGGATCTGAGGCCGGGCATGCGGCTGCTCGACGTGGGCTGCGGCTGGGGCTCGATGGCCATCCACGCGGCCCGTGAGCACGGCGTGAGCGTCGTCGGCGTGACGCTGTCGCAGGAGCAGGCCGCGTACGCCCGTAAGCGCGTCGCGGAGGAGGGCCTCACCGACCGGGTCGAGATCCGCGTCCAGGACTACCGCGACGTCACCGACGGCCCGTACGACGCGATTTCCTCCATCGGCATGGCCGAACACGTCGGCAGCGAGCGCTATCTGGAGTACACCCGGAATCTGTACGCCCTCCTGAAGCCGGGCGGACGGCTCCTGAACCACCAGATCGGGCGTCGGCCGTGGCACGACGAATCGGCGTACGAGCTCGACGGGTTCATCGACGCGTACGTCTTCCCGGACGGGGAGCTCGCGCCGATCGGCGTGACCGTGACCCAGTTGGAGAGTGCCGGCTTCGAGGTCCGTGACGTCGAGTCGATCCGCGAGCACTACGCGCTCACCCTGCGCCGGTGGGTGGCCAACCTGGAGGCCGACTGGCCGAACGCCGTCCGTCTCACCAGCCCCGGCCGGGCCCGTGTCTGGCGCCTCTACATGGCTGCCTCGGCGGTCGCCTTCGAACGCAACCAGATCGGCGTCAACCAGGTACTGGCCGTACGGACACCGGACTCCGGGGCGTCGGGCGTGCCGCTGCGGGCCCGTACCTGGAACTGAGCGGTCCGGTACGTGGAATCGGCCGGTCCGGTACCTGTGACCGGGCCGGCCCGGTACGCGGTTGGTCGAGCGGGCCCGGGTACGCGGATGGGGCCCCTTTCCATCAGGAACGGGGCCCCATCCGTCGGGCGGCCGGTGGCCGCTGCTCGGCTACTCGGCCTTGATCGCCGTCAGCATGTTCAGGCGGGCCGCCCGCCGGGCCGGCCACAGGGCCGCCATGATGCCGACCACCGCCGCCAGCACCATGAAGACACCCATCCGGCCCCACGGCAGCACCAGCTCGTACGTCGGCATACTGCCGGCCGCGAGTTCACCGGCGGCCCAGCCGAAGAACACGCCCAGGCCCACGCCGAGCACCCCGCCGAAGAGGGAGATGAGCAGGGACTCCAGGCGGACCATCCTCTTGATCCCCTTGCGGTCGAGGCCGATCGCGCGGAGCATGCCGATCTCCTGCGAACGCTCGAAGACGGACATGGCGAGGGTGTTGATGACGCCGATGACGGCGACGATGACGGCCATCGCCAGCAGGCCGTACAGCATGTTCAGCATCAGTGTGAACATCTGCGCGATCTCGTTGGAGACGTCCTGCTTGTCCTGGACCTTGATGGCCGGGTTGTTGCCGAGGGCCTTCTCCAGGCTGTCCTTGGTGGCGTCGGACGGTCCGTCGGAGGTCTTCAGCATGACCTGCTCGTCGCCCGGGTCCGTCTGGTTCGGGGCGAGGGTCGCGGTGTCGACCAGGATGCCCCTGACCATCTCGTTGCCCTCGTAGACACCGGCGACCGTCATCTCGTGCTTCTTGCCGTCCTCGTACGAGACCGAGAACGTCGAACCGGCCTTCCAGCCGTAGTTCTCGGCGGTGTCCTCGTCCACGACCGCCTGGGTGCTGCTGACCTTGAAGGAACCGTCGTCGACCTTCAGATCGGTCAGCTCGCCGATCGCGGAGCCCTTCACGCCGGTCACGTAGTCGGTCTCGCCGTCGATGCGCCCGGATGCGTTGCGCATGGCGCTGATGGCGGTGACGCCGTCGGTCTTGGCGAGCTTCTTCTCGACGTCCGGCGAGAGCGAGTTGAAGTTCGCCATGGAGACCACGTAGTCCGCCTTCAGCGCGGACGTGGCCATCTTGTCGATGCCCTTCTGGAAGCTGCCCGCCATCACCGTCATACCGGTGATGAGGGACAGACCGATCATCAGGGCGGAGGCCGTGGCGGCGGTGCGGCGCGGGTTGCGTACGGAGTTCAGGCGGGCGAGCTTGCCCGAGACACCGAAGACGCGCAGGACCGGGGCGGCGCTCGCGATCAGCGGGCGGGAGAGGAGGGGCGTCAGGATGAAGACGCCGACGATCAGCAGGGCCGCGCCGAAGCCCATCGGGGCCTGGCCGTCCGTGCCGTTCATCGTCGTGGCGTAGAGGACGGTGGCGACGCCCGCCCCCGAGAACAGGGCACCGAGGGTGTTGCGCAGCACCAGCGACTTGGTGGTGGCCGGGGCGTGCACACTGCTCATCGCCGCGACCGGGGGGATCCTCGCGGCGCGGCGGCCCGGGAGCCAGGCGGCCAGCATTGTGATCAGGATGCCGACGGCGAAGGCCGTGCCGACCGTGCCCGGCGTGATGACCAGCGGTCCGGCCGGGACCACGGCGTCCAGCATGCCCATGAGGGAGCGCAGGCCCGCGCCGATGCCGATACCGGCGAGCAGGCCCGTGACGGCGGCGACCGTGCCGACCAGGAAGGCTTCGAGGAGCACCGAGCGGGTGATCTGCTTGCGGGAGGCGCCCACCGCGCGCATCAGCGCCAGTTCCTTGGTGCGCTGGGCGACCAGCATGGTGAAGGTGTTGGCGATGATGAACGTGCCGACGAACAGGGCGATACCGGCGAAGACCAGCAGGCCGGTCTTGAGGCCGGTCATCTCCGCCTCGATCATGGTGGCCTGGTCGTCGGCGAGCTTCTGGCCGGTCGTGGTGAAGGTGGTGTCCTCCGGGAGGACTTTTTCGAGGTTCGCCTGGAGGGCGGTCTGGCTGGTGCCGGGGGCCGCCTTCACGTCGACCTCGTCGTACGTGCCGGTCCGGTGGAAGAGCTGCTGTGCGGTGGCCGTGTCGAAGAGGGCCAGGCTGCCGCCGGCGGCGACGTTGCCGTCGTCCGTGTTGAAGATCGCGGAGATGGTCGGACTGAGGACCGGGCCGTCGATCGAGAGCCGCACGGTGTCGCCGACCTTGTAGCCGGCGCGCTTGGCCGTCTCGGCGTCGATGGCGACCTCGTTCTTGCCGGCCGGGGCCTTGCCGCTCTTCAGCGGGTACCGGGGGTCCTTGTCTCCCCAGTAGTTCCCGCCCTGCGACTGGAAGCCACCGCCGACCAGCTTGCCGTCCTGGTCGGCTATCGCGGTGAAGCCGCTGACCACGCCGATGGCGGACTCTGCGCCGGGGGCCTTCGCGGCCTTCTCCAGCAGCGCCTGCGTCAGCTGGGGGTCCTTGCCGAGCTCGTTGTCCTCGTTGTCCTCGTTGTCCGAGAACGTCGGCTCGACGGCCACGTCGACCTGGTCGAAGCCCTTCGACGAGCTCTTCTGGTACGCGTCCGAGATGGTGTTGGTGAAGACCAGGGTGCCGGAAACGAACGCCACGCCCAGCATCACGGCGAGCACGGTCATCAGCAGCCTGGCCTTGTGCGCTAGCACGTTGCGCAGGGCGGTACGGAGCATTGTCTTCTCAGTCCAGGTGGTGGGTGCGGGTGTGACGCCGGCTGCCGGCCGGAGGGGGCTTGTGCGCGGCCTTTCAGGGGCGCGGGGAACTGCGCGATCAGCCAGGGACGGCCCGAAGGTCACGTACGGCGCTCAAGCAGGGCACTTCACGGGGCGCGCCCCGCCGGCTCGTGCGGCCCCTTGCACGGAGGCACGGAGGCACGGGAGGGGCGGGGGTACGCGCGACTAGCTCGTGCGGCCCTTGGAGTCGAACTGCTTCATGCGGTCCAGGACCGCATCGGCGGTGGGGGAGTGCACCTCATCCACCACGCGGCCGTCGGCCAGGAAGATCACGCGGTCCGCGTACGCCGCGGCCACCGGGTCGTGGGTGACCATGACGACGGTCTGCCCCAGCTCCCGTACGGAGTTGCGGAGGAAGCCCAGCACCTCGGCACCCGCACGTGAGTCCAGGTTTCCGGTGGGCTCGTCGCCGAACATGATGTCCGGGCGGGACGCCAGCGCACGCGCCACGGCGACGCGCTGCTGCTGGCCGCCGGAGAGCTCGGAGGGGCGGTGCGAGAGCCGGTCGGACAGACCCACCATCTGGATCACCGTGTCCAGCCACTGCTTGTCCGGCTTGCGGCCCGCGATGTCCATCGGGAGCGTGATGTTCTCCAGGGCGTTGAGGGTCGGCAGCAGGTTGAACGCCTGGAAGATGAAGCCGATCTTGTCCCGGCGCAACTTGGTGAGCTGCTTGTCCTTGAGGGAGCCCAGCTCGGTGTCACCGATGCGGACCGAACCGGAGGAGAAGCTGTCCAGTCCCGCGACGCAGTGCATCAGCGTGGACTTGCCGGAGCCGGAGGGGCCCATGATGGCGGTGAACTCGGCCTGGCGGAAGTCGACGGAGACCTGGTCCAGAGCGACCACCTGGGTCTCCCCCTGTCCGTAGACCTTCGACAGTTCCGTGGCGCGGGCGGCCACCGCGGTGGTCCGTTCGGCGAGGGGAGTGGTGGTCACGGAAGGGTGCTCCTTGTCGGTACGACGACGAGTGGACGACTGGTTCCATCGTCGGCGCCGATCCGCGCCGTGTAGTCAACCCCTGTTCTGGTTCCGAGGGGGGACTCGAGTCGGACCACGCGACTTTGTGTCATACCTGGGGATGACCCCGCCCCTGAGAGAGAAAATCGGCGACGGTTCGTCAGGTTCCGATCGTTCGGGCGGTGAAATCACGTCATTCCCCATGTGCCGTCCAGCGTCCGCCGAAGGGCAGTTGGCATGTGCTGATGGCGCATTCAGTGGACTGATGCACCCTCAGACGCCAATAAAATAAGACAACATCGGGCGCCCCCACCGCTGTTCGGGGGATCTGCCCCGATAGGCTCGGGGCACTCGAAGCGGAGTCCATGGCCTGCCCGGATGGTGGAATGCAGACACGGCGAGCTTAAACCTCGCTGCCCCTCACAGGGCGTACCGGTTCAAGTCCGGTTCCGGGCACCTCCGACACTTGCACTCTTCCCGGCATATCCCGATGAAGGGTGCATCCTTCATTGAAGACTTCACCACATGACCGTTGACAGCGGGTTCCGTCCGGCGGAGACTCGCATGACCATTTTGGTGAATAAAACTTCACTCAGCGAACAACGCTCGAACAGTGTCCGGCGGCGCCCGAACAGCGTCCGGCGGCGCTCGCGGGAGTCGTCGGAGCGCGAAGGGGCGTGTCGATGCGTACCACCGTCGGGATCATCGGGGCCGGACCGGCCGGCCTGTTGCTGGCGAGGCTGCTGCACAGGGCGGGGATCGACTCCGTCGTGCTGGAGAGCCGGGACCGGGCGTACGTGGAGCAGCGGCAGCGCGCCGGAGTCCTGGAGCAGGGGACCGTGGACGTGCTGCGGGCCGCCGGCGCCGGTGAGCGCATGGACCGTGAGGGGCTGCGCCACGACGGTATCGAGCTGCGGTTCGCGCGCAGGCGCCACCGGGTCGACTTCCCCGCCCTCACCGGCGGGCGGTCCGTGATGGTCTACGCCCAGACCGAGGTGTGCAAGGACCTCATCGCTCTGCAGCTCAAGGAGGGCGGGCCGCTGCTCTTCGGGGCCGAGGCCCTGGCCGTCGAGGGGGCCGGCACGGACAGCCCCCGGGTGCGGTTCCGCCGTGAGGGGCGCGCGGGGGGCGAGGAGGACGTCCTGGAGTGTGAGTACGTCGTCGGGTGCGACGGCTCCTGGGGGGTGGCCCGTCGGGCGATCCCCGAGGAGCTCACGCGGGTCTTCGAGCGGACGTACCCCTTCGGCTGGCTGGGGATCCTCGCCGACGTGCCGCCCTCGCACGACGAGCTGGTCTACGCCCGTCACGACCGCGGCTTCGCCCTGCTGTCCATGCGGTCGCCGGTCGTCTCGCGGCTCTACCTCCAGGTGCCGGAGGGCACGGACGCCGGGACGTGGAGCGACGTGGAGATCTGGGACGAACTGGAGCGCCGCTTCGAGACGGCCGACGGCTGGCGTCTGGAGAGGGGGCCCATCACCTCGAAGTCCGTCACACCCATGCGCAGCCACGTGCACGAGCCGATGCGGCACGGGCGGCTCTTCCTGGCCGGGGACGCCGCCCATATCGTGCCGCCGACGGGCGCCAAGGGGCTGAACCTCGCGGTGGGGGACGTCGTGACCTTCGCGCGGGCGCTGGCGCACCGGAAGAGGACCGGGTCCGGCGACCTGCTCGACTCCTACTCCGAGACCTGCCTGCGGCGGGTGTGGCAGGCCGAGCGGTTCTCGTACGAGATGACGACGATGCTGCACCGCTCGCCCGACGCGACGCCCTTCGAGGACCGGATCCAGCTGGCCGGTCTTGAACGGCTCGTCTCCTCGCGCGCCGCCGAGCAGGACCTCGCCGAGGCGTACACGGGCTTCTCCCTGGAGTAACGGACCACGGGCGGGGGAACCGGACGGGTAGGCACCGGCGTTGTAACGGTGCGGGAATGCCGGGGTGAGACCTGGTGTTCCCGGTCACAAGAGGGGAAAGATCCTCCCCAGGCACTAGATGCATTCTTTTGCCTACCCATTACTCTTGAGCCAAGGCCGCGCAGGGTGGCCATGGAGGAGTGAAATGAGGAGCAGCAACCCGGTCTTCTCGCGACGGGGGTTCAGCCGCGACAACGGCTACGCGGGCTTCAACGCGGCGCCTCAGGCCGGGGGCCCCGCTGTCGGAACGCAGGGGAACCCGTACGCGCAGGGCACCCCGGGCGCCCCGCACAGCGGCAACCCGTACGCGCAGAACCCGTACGCCCAGCAGGACCTGCAGCACGGCGCACCGCCGCAGGCCCCGCCCGCCGCCGGCCGCATGACGATGGACGACGTCGTCGCGCGAACGGCCATGACTCTCGGCACCGTCACCGTCGGTGCCGTTCTCGCCTGGGTCCTGCTGCCGGTCTCGTCGACCAGCTTCGGCCTGGCCATCGGCTCGGCGCTCATCGCGATGGTCTTCGCGCTGATCCAGGCCTTCAAGCGCAAGGCCTCGCCGGCACTGATCCTGGCGTACGCCGCCTTCGAGGGCGTTTTCCTCGGCGTGATCAGTGAGATGTACAACAGCAGGTGGTCCGGCGCGCCCTTCCAGGCCGTACTCGGCACGATGGCCGTCTCCGGCGCCACCCTGCTGATCTACAAGGCGGGCTGGATCCGCGTCACCGCCCGGTACGCGCGCATCGGTATGGCCATCGCGATCGCCTTCGTGCTCGTCATGGCGGTCAACCTGCTGCTGGTCGTCTTCGGTGTCGCCGACGACGGCGGGCTGCGCAGCATGGGCCCGCTCGGCGCGATCGTCGGCATCCTGGCGATCGTCCTGGGCGCGTTCTTCCTGACGCTCGACTTCAAGCAGATCGAGGACGGTATCGCCTATGGCGCGCCACGCGAGGAAGCCTGGCTGGCCGCGTTCGGCCTGACCATGAGCCTCGTGTGGATCTACCTGGAGATGCTGCGTCTGGTTGCCATCTTCAGCGGCAACGACTAGCGCAGGACAACCGTTCGGCATCGACCGTTCGGGATCAACAGTTCGAGACGAAGGGCCCGCGAACCACGGTTCGCGGGCCCTTCGTCCTTCCGGTGCCGGAGCGGAGCGCAGGCGCGTTCAGCGCAGGTTGCGCGCTGCCCTCCTCAGGTCGTACTCGTGGATGATCGCTTTGGCGTGGCCGTAGGCGAGGTCATGCTCGGCACGGAGCCAGCTGACCTTCTCCTCGAAGCGGTGGAGAGCGGGGCCTTCGTCGACGGTGCGCAGCCAGTCGGAGATCTCACGACCGGTGCAGTGGGGGATGCGGGCGAGCAGATTGCGATGGGTCTCCGCGGAGAAGACTTGGGACATCGGCGCCTCCGGACGCAAAGGGGATGTAAGCCGGTCCTTCAGGCCACCGTGCCTGAGCGTTCGGGCGTTGGCAACAGTCCAGGTGCGACGCGTAGTCTCGCGGCGTGCTTGATACGACGCCGCTGACCCGAGCCGTGGACCACTTCGCCGACCGGCTGCGGGCCGCGCCGCAGAGCCGGCTGCAGCGGGGGGCCGCCGCCGAGGCATTGGGTCTGGCCAGGGAGTTGGCACTGCGTGCCCAGCGGTTGGAGGACCCCGAGCGGGCCCCCCGGGAGATGCCGGACGCGGGCATGTTCGCGTCGGCGGACCAGATCACGGTGGCCGTGCACGACCTGGCACTCGTACTGAGGACCGAGGGTGAACTGGCGGAGGCGCTGGTGCTTGTGGAGGAGGCGCAGAAGAGGGCGGGCGTCTGACCGTGCGCGGACAGACGCGAACCGGTGTCTACAGTGACGCTATGACCCTGTCCGCCAGAACGTAGACGCTCTCCTGGCCGCACTCGAAGGTGAGGGCGTAGGCGCCCGAGACTCCCGAGCCGCCGAGCAGGACCGGTGGGTGGCCGGTGCGCAGGGACTCGGAGAGGCGTTCGGCGGTCTCGCGGTGACCCGGGGTCATGCAGAGTGTGGTGCCGTCGGCGAAGACGTAGACGTCGAGGGTGCCGAGGGGCCCGGGGCGGACGTCCGTCAACTCCGTGCGGGAGTCGGCCAGTTCCTCCAGGCAGGCCACCGTACGTTCGTGGTCGTTCACCATCGGCGACTGGACCGGGACGAAGTCGGGGTGCGAGGGGTGGCGCCGGCGGGCCGCGGCCAGTTCGGGGGAGTCGGCGGCGAACTCGTCGGCGTCGGCGGGCGGCTCGGTCACCGGCAGGTGTTCGAGGCCCGCGAAGTCCGACTGGCGGGGCAGGAACAGCTCGCTGTCGGGCAGCCCGAGCAGCGTCGGCCCGTCACCGGCGTCACGCGCCTCCTGGGCGGCCCAGAACGCGCGGGCCTCGGCGAGTTCGCGCTCCCGCTCCTCCGCGAGGGCCTCGGCCACGGCGGTGCGTATCTCGTCGGTGTCCGCGGATCTGCGGGCGGCCGGTACGAGGCCGCGTACGGCCGTGGCGCGGCTTTCGGTCAGCTCGGCGTGCAGGGCCGCCACCTGTCGGCGCAGTGCCAGCAAGGCGCGCAGAACGGCGACGCCCACGGCCGTGGTGGTGGCTGTGGCGAGCAGCAGAGCGAGAAACGTGGTGCTCACTGACGTACTCCCGGTTCAAAGTCGACCCCCGACTTCCTACATCAGCTTGAAGGGCGGACTAACCAGCTGTCAGTGCGTAACGTCACGAAAGGGACAGGACTTTGGCCCTGGCGTTTACCTGCACGGTTGCTCTGACCTGGGCAAATCCCTTCCCGGAGGGACTTAGGTCACATCCTGGGGGAGATTCGATCACAAAACGACCCAGAGCCCCGGTGGGCAGGGGGCTCGGGGTCGTTTCGTTCACGCTGCGTTCAACCGCGGTTACGGGAACTGTGCTTCGGGTCGGGCGCCTCGGGCGCCTTCTCGTCGAGTGCCCGCTCTAGCTCAGTCGCTCGATGACCATCGCCATGCCCTGGCCGCCGCCCACGCACATCGTCTCCAGGCCGAACTGCTTGTCGTGGAACTGGAGGGAATTGATGAGCGTGCCGGTGATGCGGGCGCCGGTCATGCCGAAGGGGTGGCCGACCGCGATGGCGCCGCCGTTCACGTTCAGCTTCTCCAGCGGGATGTCCAGGTCGCGGTAGGAGGGGATCACCTGGGCGGCGAACGCCTCGTTGATCTCGAACAGGTCGATGTCGGAGACGCCCAGACCGGCGCGGGAGAGAGCCTGCTTCGACGCCTCCACCGGGCCGAGGCCCATGATCTCGGGGGAGAGGCCGGTGACACCGGTCGAGACGATCCGGGCCAGCGGGGTCAGGCCCAGCTCGCGGGCCTTCATGTCGGACATGATCACCAGGGCGGCGGCGCCGTCGTTGAGCGGGCAGCAGTTGCCCGCCGTGACCATGCCGTCGGGGCGGAAGACGGGCTTGAGCCCCTGGACGCCGTCCAGGGTGACGCCGGCGCGCGGGCCGTCGTCCTTGCTGACGACGGTGCCGTCCGGGGTGGTCACCGGGGTGATCTCGCGCTCCCAGAAGCCGTTCTTGATGGCTTCCTCGGCGAGGTTCTGCGAGCGGACGCCGAACTCGTCCATGTCCTGGCGGGTGACGCCCTTGATCCGGGCGAGGTTCTCCGCGGTCTGGCCCATCGAGATGTACGCGTCCGGGACGAGGCCGTCCTCGCGCGGGTCGTGCCAGGAGGCGCCCTCGCTCGCGGCGACCTCGACGGTGCGGGCCTCGGCGTCCGCGAAGAACGGGTTGTGCGTGTCCGGGAGGCTGTCGGAGTTGCCCTTGGTGAAACGGGAGACCAGCTCGACGCCCGCCGAGATGAAGACGTCGCCCTCGCCGGCCTTGATGGCGTGCAGGGCCATGCGGGTCGTCTGGAGCGAGGAGGAACAGTAGCGGGTGATCGTGCAGCCGGGGAGGTGGTCCATCCCCATCTGCACGGCGACGATACGGCCGAGGTTGTTGCCCTGCTCGCCGCCGGGGAGGCCGCAGCCGAGCATCAGGTCTTCGATGTCCCTGGGGTCCAGCTCCGGGACCTTGGCGAGGGCCGCCTGGATGATGGTGGCGGTGAGGTCGTCCGGGCGCAGGTCCTTGAGGGAGCCCTTGAACGCGCGGCCGATGGGGGAGCGGGCGGTCGAGACGATCACTGCTTCGGGCATGTACGGCTCCATTGGCATACGAGGGGTGGGCGGACCTGGTTGGGAAGCTACCCGTAGGTATGGGCGAGGTCACGGGTATGGGTGTGTGACTCGGGCCGCACTTTCCAAGCGCTTGCTTTTCTCCGCCCCCGCCGCCCCTACCCGTTCCCGTACCTGGGGGCTGCGCCCCCAGACCCCCGCAATCGCGCTGAACGCGCTCGTCCTCAAACGCCGGACGGGCTGGAATTCCAGCCCCCAGGTACGGGACGGGCAGGGGCGGCGGGGGCGGGGGCGAAGACAGTCCGGTCAGGCGGTCGTAGGGGCCGGGTCCGTGGCCGGGACCCGCCGGCGCCGGCGGCGCTTGATGAGGGCCCATGGACCCCGCGGCCCCGTCGGCATGGCGGCCGCGACCTCCGTACCGGGCTCCGCCGCGGCCTCCGCCGCCGCCCGCGCCACGGGAAGGAACCCCTCCCGGCGGGAGACGTCCGGCCGCTCCTCCTCCGTCGGCCACAGCCCCAGCGCGGCACAGACCGTGGGCAGCACGGCCATCGCCGCCGTCGCGTATCCCTCCGCCGAGGGGTGGTAGTTGTCGGGGCCGAACAGCTCCCGCGGGTTCGCCGCGAACTCGGGCCCCAGCAGGTCGCCCAGCGACACCGTCCGCCCGCCCTGCTCGACCGTACCGATCGTCTGCGCGGCCGCGAGCTGACGGGAGGTCCGCTTCGCGATCCACCGCAACGGCTGCTGGACCGGCTCGATGGTGCCCAGGTCGGGACAGGTGCCGACGACCACCTCGGCGCCCGCCGTACGCAGCCGGCGTACCGCGGCCGAGAGATGCCGGACCGACCTTGTCGCCGGCATCCGATGCGTCACGTCGTTCGCGCCGACCATGATCACGCACACCTCGGGCAACCCGTCCGGGTCCCCCAGCGCCAGCACGACCTGGCGGTCCAGGTCGTCCGACTGGGCGCCGGGCAGTGCCACGTTCCGCAACCGCACCGGCCGCTCCGCCACCGCCGCGAGTCCGGACGCGAGCAGCGCCCCCGGTGTCTGCCGGGCCCGGTGCACTCCCTGCCCAGCCGCTGTCGAGTCACCGAGCATCGTCAGGCGCAACGGTTCCTCCGGACCGGCGTACGCGTACCCGTACAGCCCGTCCGCGCTCGGCGGACGGGGACTGTGCCCATGACCCACCTGCCGCTTCGCCAGACGCACCTCGGCCAGTACCACTCCGACCGTCGCCGCGCCCAGCAGCCCGATCCCGCCACCGCCGTACGCCGCGCCCGCGGCGATCCGCCGTGCCACCCTCGCCCTCGACAAGCTCGACATGCGAAGCCGCCACCTCCTTCTAGCCGTACACCCACTCCTTGCCCCGTACAGACCGTCGGTCAATCTCAACGCGGTGTGAACGCCCAGGAGGGGCTTAGGCTGACGGAACCACCCCGACCACTTCTTTTTCAGCTCCGGAGACAACGGTGCAATTCCACGACTCGATGATCAGCCTCGTCGGCAACACCCCGCTGGTGAGGCTCAACAGCGTGACCGCCCACATCCAGGCGACCGTCCTCGCGAAGGTCGAGTACTTCAACCCCGGCGGCTCCGTGAAGGACCGCATCGCCCTGCGCATGATCGAGGCCGCCGAGAAGAGCGGCGCGCTCCAGCCGGGCGGCACGATCGTCGAGCCGACCAGCGGCAACACGGGCGTGGGCCTTGCCATCGTGGCCCAGACGAAGGGCTACAAGTGCATCTTCGTGTGCCCAGACAAGGTGAGCACCGACAAGATCAACGTGCTGCGCGCGTACGGGGCCGAGGTCGTCGTCTGCCCGACCGCGGTCGACCCCGACCACCCCGACTCGTACTACAACGTCTCCGACCGGCTGGTGCGGGAGACGCCCGGAGCCTGGAAGCCCGACCAGTACTCCAACCCCGACAATCCCGCCTCGCACTATCACTCCACCGGCCCTGAGCTGTGGGCGCAGACGGACGGGCGGATCACCCACTTCGTCACGGGGGTGGGGACCGGCGGCACCATCTCCGGGACCGGCCGGTACCTGAAGGACGCCAGTGACGGCAGGGTCCAGGTCGTGGGCGCCGACCCCGAGGGGTCCGTCTACTCCGGCGGCTCCGGGCGCCCGTATCTCGTCGAGGGGGTCGGCGAGGACTTCTGGCCGACCGCGTACGACCGGACGGTCGCGGACGAGATCGTCGCGGTCTCCGACAAGGACTCCTTCCAGATGACCCGGCGCCTCGCCAAGGAGGAGGGCCTGCTCGTCGGCGGCTCCTGCGGCATGGCTGTCGTGGCCGCTCTGCGGGTCGCCGAGCGGCTCGGCCCGGACGACGTGGTGGTCGTGCTGCTGCCGGACAGCGGTCGCGGCTACCTGAGCAAGATCTTCAACGACGAGTGGATGGCCGACTACGGCTTCCTGGAGGACGACGGCCCCAGCGCCCGCGTCGCCGACGTCCTGAGCGACAAGGTGCACGGGGCCATGCCGTCGCTCGTCCACATGCACCCGGACGAGACGGTCGGCGAGGCCATCGAGGTACTGCGCGAGTACGGCGTCTCGCAGATGCCCATCGTGAAGCCGGGGGCCGGGCACCCGGACGTGATGGCCGCCGAGGTGGTGGGCTCGGTGGTCGAGCGGGAACTGCTCGACGCGCTGTTCACCCAGCGGGCCTCGCTCACCGACCCGTTGGAGAAGCACATGTCGGCGCCGCTGCCCCAGGTCGGCTCCGGTGAGCCGGTGGGCGACCTGATGACCGTGCTCGGCGCCGCCGACGCGGCGATCGTCCTCGTCGAGGGCAAGCCCACCGGAGTCGTCAGCCGGCAGGACCTGCTGTCCTTCCTGGCCAAGGGTGGACGGCAGTAGGACGTCCGGTGAACCGCGGGTGCCGGCGGGGGACTTGTGGCGCGAGCGGTCACGGCGGAACTTCGTGGAAGTGGTACGAGCGCGTCACGTCCGCGCAGCACACGCTTAACACACGTCCGGCACATTGGTGGATGTCGGCAAGGGCGACGGGCACCTCCCAGGCGTTCAGCACGGGGGGAGGCTCCCCGCCCCGGCCGGCACCAGAACGGCGCCAAGGACCTCCGGAGCGGCTCCCGGACCTCCATGGGCGCCACGGACGCGTAAGCCAGGCCCTGACCCGGCCCGCGTCCCTCGCGGGGACCGCCGTCGTCCCGCCCCCCGGCAACGGGGGTGCGGCGGTCCCCGCGCAAGCTGACGAAGGGCCCGGTACCTGACAGCTGTCAGATACCGGGCCCTTCGGTGTTCCCCCGTGCGCCGTGCTCCCCGTTGTTCGTGCCCCCGTCAGCCTTCCCAGTCCGAGTTCGAGTCCGAGGCCGACTTGCCCGTGCGCCGGCTGAAGAAGCTCGGCGAGAGGCGCGCGGCCTGGACCACGTTGACCCCCACGATGCCCGCCCAGGCGACCAGGAGGCCGGGCAGGTCGGCGACACTGCCGCCGATGGCGGACAGGGGGATCGCGAGGACGAGGGAGACGATCCCGAATCCGAAGCGTTCGCCCCAGGAGTCCGAGGATCCCTGCGGGGAGCGCGCGTCGCGGGCCACCACCATCTGCTGCTCCGCGAGCTGGCGGCGCACCCGGCGGTCGACGGCGCCGTCCAGGCGCTGTTCGACCTTTTCCAGGAACGATTCGACCAGCGCGGGCTCGTACTCTTCGCCCAGTTCCTTGCGTATGTGCAAGGTGGCGTTGAGTTCCTTCTTGAGTTCGGCGTCGGGCGCTTCCATACCGGTCATGGAGTCCACGGTAGGGAGCCGGAGCCCGCGAGGCACGGGGGTTAGCCCCCCTGTCCGCGCTGGGCCGTTCCCCACCGGGCCGGGCCGGGCCGCGATCCCTGCTCGGCTCTACTTGGTCAGACCCTTCTCCTTCGCGTACGTGTTCGCCACGTCCTCCGGGTCCTTCTTGTCCTTGTCGACCTGGCGGTTCAGCTCGGTCAGATCCGCCGTGGTGAGGACGTTGCCGAGCCGGGCGAGGGCCTTGCGGACCGTCGAGTCGGCCCTGCGGTCCGCGACGAGGGGGACGACGTGCTGGCCGGGTACGAGGTTCTTGGGGTCGGTCAGGACGACCCAGTCGTTGTCCGCGATGTCGGTGTCGGTGGTGAAGAGGTTCGCCACGTCCACGTCGCCCTTCTTCAGGGCGCCCTTCACCAGCGGCCCCGAGGAGTCGAGGGACTTGAACTCCTTGAACTCGACCCCGTAACGGGACTTCAGGCCCACCACGCCGACCTCGCGCTTCTTCACCTCGGGCGCGGCGCCGATGACGAGTTTGCCGTTCTGCTTCTTCAGGTCGGCGAGGGAGGCCAGACCGTACCTGTCGGCCGTCTCCCGGGTGACGACGAACGCGTCGGAGTCCTCGGCCATGCCGTACGGCAGCACCTGGAGCCCGGCGGGCAGCGCCATCGCGAGGGCGTTCTGCATCTCGCCCTCCTCCGTCGCCCTCGCCTTGGGGGAGAGGTAGTGCAGGAGGGCGCCCTGGTACTCGGGAAGCAGGTCGATGTCGCCGCCCTTGAGCGCGGGGATGAGGATCTCGCGGGTGCCGAGGTTCGGGCGGACCTTCGTCTCCACCCCCGCGGCCTCCAACACGGCCGCGTAGAGGAAGCCGAGGACCTGGTTCTCGGTGAAGTTGGCGGTGCCGATGGTGACGCCGTCCTTGCTGGACCCGCCGCCCCCGCCGCCACCACCGTCACCGTTGAGCGAGGTGATCCCACCGCCGCACGCGGCGAGGGCGGGCACGGAGGCGGCGGCGAAGAGCCCGCCGAGGAGGGTGCGTCGGTTCATGGGGGTCATACGGGAAGCTCCTGAGAGGAAGTTACGAAGATCGGGGGCGCCCCGTCAGAGGCGCGGGACTGTGACACGTACGGCTCCGCCGCGTGGGCGCGACCGGCCGCACACGGCCCGCGGATTCAGGACGGCCCGGGGGCGGCCAAGGGCACGCCTACGCCGGCCGGTGACGGAACAGCACCCGCTGCAGCCCGCTCAACGCCAGGTCGAGCACCACGGCCACCAGAGCGACAAGAACCGCACCCCCCAGCACCTGCACAAGGTCCCGTTGGGCGAGCCCGTCGAACACGTACCGGCCCAGCCCGCCGAAAGAGACGTACGCCGCGATCGTGGCCGTCGCCACCACCTGGATCAGCGCCAGCCGCAGGCCCGTCATGATCAGGGGCAGCGCGAGCGGCAGCTCGACCTGGAGGAGAACCTGGTGCCAGCGCATGCCCTGGCCCCGCGCCGCGTCCTTCACGTCCGGGTCGACCGCGGTCATCCCCGCGTACGTGTTCGTCACGATCGACGGGACCGCGAGGGCGACCAGCGCCACGTACACCGGCCACATGGACAGGCCGCTGGCGAGGAAGACGAGCACGACCAGGCCGACGGTCGGCAGGGCGCGGCCGAAGGACGAGAGGTTGATGGCGACGAACGCGCCGCGGCCGGTGTGGCCGATCAGCAGGCCCAGCGGAAGGGCGATCGCGGTTGCCACGAGGGTGGCGAGCAGCGAGTACTGGAGGTGCTCGGCGAGGCGGTGGCCGATGCCGTCGGGGCCGGTCCACTGCTCGCCGGCGACCAGCCAGTCGCCGAGGTTCTTGAAGAGTTCGTACATGTCAGGCTCGCCGCCTCTTCCACGGGGTGAGTACGTACTGGACGGCGACCAGCAGGGCGTCCGCGACCAGGGCCAGCAGGAGCGTCAGGACGACGCCGACGATGACCGGGGTCGGGAAGTTGCGCTGGAAGCCGTCCGTGAAGAGCTGGCCGAGACCGCCGTCGCCGATGTACGTGGCCACGGAGACCAGTGAGATCGACATGACCGTGGCGATCCGGACACCCGCCATGATCACCGGGAGCGCGAGGGGGAGCTCGACGGTGAGAAGGGCGCGCAGGGGGCGCGTGCCCATGGCCTTCGCGGCCTCCTTCGTCTTCGCGGGCACCGAGTCGAGACCCTCGACGGTGTTCCGGAGGAGGACGACGAGGGTGTAGATCGTCAGCCCGACGACCGTGGTGGTGCGGGTCAGGCCCGAGACCGGGAGGAGCAGTACGAAGACCGCGATCGACGGAATCGTGAAGAGGACGTTCGACAGGCCCAGGAGGATGCCGCGCAGGGCCCGGACCCGGTGTGCCACCACGGCCAGCGGGAGGGAGATCAGCAGGCCGAAGAGGACGGCGGACAGGGCCGCCTGCAGGTGCGACAGGGTGAGGTCGGTGAGGTCGTCGGTGTGGTCGCCTATCCACGACCAGTCGATGGTCATCAGGCCACCCGGGCTTCCGCGTGGGCCTCGCCGGCGTGCTGGTGGATCTCGTCGCGCGAGGTCACGCCGGTGAGGGCGCCGTCGGCGTCGACCCGGGCCACGAGTCCGGCCGGGGAGGCGATGGACTCGTTGAGGGCGGCCAGCAGGGAGTCGGTGTCGCGCAGCGGGCGTACGGGGAGTTCGGTGTCCCCCGCGTCCTTGGTGCGCCAGTGCAGGGGTTTGCGGGCGCTGTCCAGGACCAGTTCCCAGGTGCCGCCCTCGGGGGCCGGGGCCTGCGGTATGCCCTTGAGCGACGTCAGGGACAGGAGCTTCAGGCCGCGCTCCGCGCCCAGGAAGTCCGCGACGAAGTCGTCCGCCGGGCGCGCCAGCAGCTCCGCCGGGGTGGCGCACTGGACGAGGTGGCCGCCGGTGCGGAAGACGGCGATCCGGTCGCCGAGCCGTACCGCCTCGTCGATGTCGTGCGTGACGAAGACGATCGTCTTGTTCAGCTCCTTCTGCAGTCTGAGCAGTTCGTCCTGGAGCTGGGTGCGGACGACCGGGTCGACGGCGCCGAAGGGCTCGTCCATCAGGAGCACCGGCGGGTCGGCGGCGAGCGCGCGGGCCACGCCGACGCGCTGTTGCTGGCCGCCGGAGAGCTGGTGCGGATAGCGCTTCCCTGCCTCGGCGGTCAGGCCGACCGTCTCCAGCAGCTCCGAGGCCCGGCTCCGCGCCTTGCGGCGGCCCCAGCCAAGGAGCAGCGGCACGGTCGCGATGTTGTCGAGGACCGTACGGTGCGGGAAGAGGCCCGACTGCTGGATGACGTATCCGATGGAGCGGCGCAGGTCGGCGGCGTCCTGTTCCAGCACGTCGCGGCCGCCGACCCGGATGGTGCCCGAGGTGGGGTCCACCATCCGGTTGATCATCCGCAGGGTGGTCGTCTTGCCGCAACCGGAAGATCCCACGAGGACGGTCACGCCCCCTTCCGGCATCTCCAGGGAGAGGTCGTGGACCGCGGTGGTGCCATTCGGGAAACGCTTGTGCACCGCGTCGAACTGGATCATGAGGTGTCCCTTGCCCGGCTGCATATAGTCATGCAGAGTTCTCTGTACTTGAATAGCTTGTCAACGGTGCGGCGTTAATCGCTGGTTACTTATGGCCGTCAGTCAAGATCAGATGCCCGAATTGAGGGGAGTTTGCACTCTATGTCGTCTCGGGATGTGGACACGCCGAGTGGGGTGCCGACCGGCCTCGTGGTGCTGGACGGATACAGCACGAGTGTCACCGACGTCGTACGCCTCGCTGACGGGTCCGTGCGGCCCGTCCCCGGCACCGACGCCATGAAGCGTGTCGAGGAATCCTGGGACGCCGCCCGACGCATCGCCGCGACCGGTCGTGTGTACGGCCGCTCCACCGGCGTCGGCGCCAACCGGAACGAGGACGTGCCCACCGAGGCAGCCGCCGAGCACGGTCTGCGCCTGCTGCGCAGCCATGCCGGAGCCATCGGGGCGGAACTGCCCGCACGGGAGGTCCGGGCGATGCTCGCCGTGCGGGCGAACCAGCTCCTCGCGGGTGGCGCGGGCCTGCGCCCCACCGTCGTCACGGCGCTGTGCGAGGCGCTGGAGACGGGGGCGTACCCCGTCGTGAACGAGTTCGGCTCGGTGGGAACCGGCGACATCGCGGCACTGGCACAGGTCGGGCTCGCCCTGGCGGGGGAGCATCCCTGGCGCGGCGAGGGCGCGACAGGGTTCCTGGCGCCCGAGCCCCAGCCGCTCGACAACAACGACGCCCTCGCGCTCATCAGCAGCAACGCCCTCACCCTCGGCCAGTCGGCGCTCGCGCTCCACGAGCTGCGGGGGCTCATCGGGGCCACCCAGGTCGTCGGCGCGCTGTCGCTGGTCGCGGTGGACGGCTCGTACGAGGCGTACGCGGCGCCCGTCCATGCCGCCCGGCCGCACCGCGGATCGACCGAAGTGGCCCGGCGGATGCGGGAGCTGATCGGCGCGCCCGACCGCCCGACGCCGCCGCTCGGACGGCTCCAGGACCCGTACGGCTTCCGGTGTCTGCCCCAGATCCACGGCCCCGCCCACGACGCGGCCGACGCCCTGGAGGAGGTCCTCGCCGTCGAGATCAACGCGGCCGCCGAGAACCCGCTGATCTGCGCCGAGGACATGGCCGCCTACCACCACGGCGGCTTCTACCAGGCCCAACTCGCCCTCGCACTCGACCACTTCAGGCTCTCCCTCACCCAGGTGGCCCGCCTTTCGACCTCGCGCCTTTCGACCCTCAACGAACCCGCCTACACCCGGTTGCGCCCCTTCCTCGCCGATCACGAGGCCGCCTCCTCCGGCGTGATGATCCTGGAGTACGCCGCCGGGGCCGCCCTCGGTGATCTGCGGGCCTTCTCCGCGCCCGCATCGCTCGGCCACGCTGTACTCTCCCGGGGCGTCGAGGAGCAGGCGAGTTTCGCCTCGCTCGCCGCTCGCCAGGCCCTGCGTGCGTGCGACGCGTACCGTCTCGTGGTCGGCTGCGAACTCGTCGCCGCCGTACGGGCGTTGCGTCAGCGCGGCCTGCGTCCCGACCCGGAGCTTCCGGTGGCCAGGGCGCTGGAGATCGCCGAGTCGGTGCTCGACGCGGATCCGACCGACCGGCCGCTCACGGACGACGTGACGGCGGCGGCCGCTCTGCTCGACCGGTTCACGGACATCTGGAGTGGGAGCACGGCATGAGCGTGGACGGGAACACGAGCGTGAATATGGGCATGGACAGGGGCATGGACGTGGACGCGGATGTGGACCCGGACGGCAAGGCGGGCGGGGACGGCGGGAGCGCGGGCGGGGACGGCGGGAGCAGGGGCGCGGCCAGGAGTGCGGGTGTGACCGACGGTCCCGCCGGGCGTCTGCAGTCGCTCTTCGAGGGGCACCGGCTGACGCCCACCCAGCGGCGCATCGCCCACAGCATGGTGCGCCGGGCCGCCGACGTGCCGTTCCTTTCGAGCGTGGAGCTCGCCGAACTCGCCGGGGTCAGCCAGCCCTCCGTCACCCGGTTCGCCGTCGCCCTCGGCTTCGACGGCTACCCGGCGCTGCGCAAGCACCTGCGCGAGGTCGCACCCGCCGAACCCGCGGCGGACAGCGGCTCGTACAACGAGTACCAGCAGGCCGTCGAGGCCGAGATCGAGAACCTCCGCCATCTCGCCTCCGTGCTGGCGGACCCGCGTCCCGTCGAACGGGCGGGCCGGCTCCTCGCCGCTTCACGCCCCCTGCCGGTGCTCGGACTGCGGGCGGCCGCGTCCCAGGCCTACGGCTTCGCGTACTTCGCGGCCAAGGTCCATCCGGACGTACGGCTCCTGCACGAGGGCGGGACGATGGTGCACGACCGGATCGACGCGGCGGTACGGGCCGGGGCGAGCACGCTGTTGTGCTTCGCGCTGCCCCGCCATCCGCGGGAGGTCGTGGACACCCTGGCGTACGCGAAGGAGGCGGGGCTGACCGTCGTCACGGTCGCGGACTCCGCGTTCGCGCCGGTCGCCAAGGTGTCCGACCTGCTGCTGCCCGCCGCCGTCGGAACGGGGCTCGCCTTCGACACGGTCTGTGCGCCGATGCTGCTGGGCCGGGTGCTCCTGGAGGCGATGTGCGACGGCTTGCCGGATGCCCAGGCGCGTCTTGAGGAGTTCGACGCAGGGGCCGCCGCACGGGGGCTGTTCGTGGAGTAGCGGCTGTGGACCAGCGGTCGTGGAGTAGCGATCGTGGAGCAGGGGTGGTGAAGCAGCGGCGCCTTGTCCCTGAACGCGACGGTGCGGGTGAGCCGTGGCGCCTCAGCCGTCGGAGGCGAGGCGGTCCAGCCACTCCCTCAGCAGGTGCTGCTCCGCGCCGCTGAGGGTTGTCTGTTCGGGCAGTGAGGCACGCAGGGCCCGGGCGGCGCCGGCCGGGCCCGCGTCCCGCACGGCCGGCTCCTCGTTGGTGACGGCGGCGACCATGGACTCCCGCAGAGCGGTCAGCAGGGCCGGGTTGCGCCGGTCCTCGGGCAGGGACAGCCAGGTGAGTACCGCGCCCCGTGCCGTGGCATGGATGAGCGTGACCGCGAGCTCCTCGTCGACGCGGAGCCAGCCGCCGGCGGCGAGGCGGCGGACACGGCCCAGCAGGATCTCCATGCCGGCCCTGAACGCGGCCGAGGTGGCCCTCTTGGGCTCGCTGTACATCAAGACGTACAGGGCGGGATGGGTCAGACCGAACTCGACTGCCAGATCCCAGCCCGCCCTCAGGTCCTCGATGGGGTCCTGAGGATCGGGGTCGACGTGCTTGGCCGCGAAAAACGTGGCGTAGCCATGCTCGGCCACCGCTTCGAGCAGCCCGTCCTTGTCGCCGAACAGCCGGTAGATGGCTGGTGCCTGCATGCCTGCCGCGACCGCGACCGCGCGGGTGGTGACGGCGTCGCGGCCCTCGCGCGCCAGCAGGTCGGCGGCGGCCTCGATGACGCGTTGTCGGGTCCGCTCACGGTCCATGACCGCCGTGTCGGAGTCGGCGACCGCTGTGGCGGAGTCGGCGACCTCTGTGTCGGGGCCGAGGGCGGGAGCGCCGCCCCTGACGCGTGGACGTGATGGCATGTATCAACGATACATCACATTCGTTTCCGTCGTTATTATCAGTGATACGGTGATTGTGTTTCCGTTGGAAATCGAACTCTGGAGCGCAACATGATCATCGTGACCGGAGCCACCGGGCAGCTCGGACGCCAGGTCGTCGAATGCCTGCTCACTCGCGTGCCGGCGGACCAGGTCGGCGTCAGCGTCCGCGACCCGCAGAAGGCCCAGGCGTTCGCCGACCAGGGGGCCCGGGTCCGGCAAGGCAGCTTCACCGACGCCGACAGCCTCGCCCACGCCTTCGAGGGCGCCTCCCAGGTGCTGATCGTTTCCGTCGACAAGTTCGGTGAGGAGGCCGTGCGGCAGCACCGGGCCGCGATCGACGGGGCCGTCGCGGCGGGCGCCCGCCGCATCCTCTACACCAGCCACATGGGCGCCGGCGCCTTGTCGCGTTTCCAGCCCTGCCGCGACCACGCCGCCACCGAGGAAGCCCTGCGCGCCTCCGGCGTGCCGTTCACCTCGCTGCGCAACGGCTTCTACGCCGCCAGCGCGATGCGGTTTCTCGGTCACGCCACGCAGTCCGGCGAGGTGGTGCTCCCCGCGGACGGACCGGTCAGCTGGACCGCCCACGCGGACCTCGCCGACGCGGCCGCCGCCATCCTGGCCGACGAGGGCCGCATCGACGGCCCCACGCCCCCGCTCACCGCCGCGCGGGCGTTGACCTTCGACGACATCGCCGGCATCGCCACCGACGTCACCGGCCGCGCCATCACGAGGACCACCGTGCCCGACGACCAGTTCCGGCAGCAGCTGGTGGGCCGCGGCGTGCCCGCCGAGGCGGCGGACCAGTTGCTCGGCCTCTTCGCGGCCGGCCGCGCCGGCGAATTCGCCGCCGTCGACCCGGCACTGGCCACCCTGCTCGGCCGCGAACCCATCGCCCTGAGCACGGTCCTGCGCGAGCAGCAGTCCGGCAACGATCAGCAGTCCGACAACGACGGGCACTGACGGCGGGCTCTCTCAGCTGCGTCTCACCTTCGGCCGCTAACCTGCCCGCCATTACAGGCGTCTGGTGAGGAGACGGATCGTGGCGCGCGGAGGACAGGGACTGGCTCGGGTGGCCGTCGTCGTACGGGCCGGAGCGGCACCGCTGGGATGGCTCGGGGTCGTCGCGGCGGGTGTGGGTGTACTGGTGCCCGGAGTCACGGGGCGGCGGATCGGAGTGCCGGCGGGAGCCGCGCTCTTCCTGATCGCGGCGGCGGTCGTCCTGCTGACGCGGCGCGAACGGTACATGGCGCTCGCCCGGGGCGCCGCCCGCGCGAGCAAGCACGACGTGCTGCAGGACCGGGCCGTTTCCGTACGGAACTGGCGCCGGGGACACCGGTGGTGGATGCTGCTCGCCTTCGCCGTGGCGCTGGGCTCCGCCTTCGCCATGCCGGCCGCCGGCGGGATGCTGCTCGCCGGTGCCGGGGCGGGGCTTCGTCTGAAGGCGGCCTGGATCGGCCGGCTCGAACGGGCGGCCGAGTCGCTCCTGTGGGTCCGTGTCGACTGGCTCGGGCGTGGTGCGGGCGTTCCGGCGGGCAAGCGCGTCAAGGGCTACCGCGCCACCGGTATCGGCGCGGGCGACGCCGCGCCCGGTGGGGCGCGGCGTCGGAGCGGGGTCCTGGTCTGATTCAGACGTCCAGGTCGTTCTCGATCCTCTTCAACTGGTGGCGTGCCATCGCCAGGTTGGAGCGCTTGGCGTCGAGCACCAGGTAGAGGAAGAGCCCGTTGCCGCCGCGGCCCTTGATCAGCCGGATCAGGTGGTACTGGTCGGACAGCGTGATCAGGATGTCCTCGATCTCGCCCTTCAGGCCCAGGTGCTCCATGGTGCGGATCTTCGCGCGGACGACGTCGGTGTTGCCGGCCGCCGCGACCGTGAGGTCGAAGCTCTTGCTGCCGCCGATCGTGCCCAGCGCCATACCGCTGGTGTAGTCGACGAGAGCGGCTCCGGTCGCACCTTCGATGGAGGCCAGGGCCTCTTTCAGCGCGGTTTCGGTGTTGGCCATGGTCGTGCTGTCCTTTCGGTTCGGTGAATCCGTGCTCAACGGCTTTCGCCGGTCGGCCCGGTGATGGTGCGCGCGGTGCGCGCGGTTCTGGTGCGGGGCGCGGTGGGCTTCGGGGTCGGCCGCGCCGCCGGGGTCGGGGTCGGCTGGGCTTCGGCGGCGGCCTCGACGAGTTCGCCGATCCGGGTGCCCGCGCGGCGCCCTTCGAGGTGCAGCCGGCCGACGTTCGCCCGGTCGCCGGCCAGCAGCGTCAGTACGGCGGAGGGTCCGGCCGCGTAGGTCGCGACGTAGCCGTGCTCGCCGCGCACCAGCAATTCGCGGAAGTCCCCCCGCCCGGTCGCGTCCGCCATGCGCAGGGCGACCCCCAGTGCGGCGGCGGTGAGCGCGGCCAGCCCCTCCGGTTCCACGCCCGGAGTGTCCTGGGCCAGCACCAGACCGTCGACGCTGGCCGCGAGTGCACCCGTCAGCTGGGGCACCCGGGCCCGTAACCGGTGCAGTTCGTCGCGGACTTCGGCCTCGGCCGCCATCAGTTGTCTCCTCTCGGCACGCTGTCGGAGCGCGCGGATCACAGGTCCTCCAATGCGTCTCTCAGCCGGCGCAGCAGGGCCACGTCGGGATCCGCCGACGCCTGCGCGGCCTGCGCCGCCTGCGCGGTCACAGTGGAGACGGAGGACGGAGTGGGTACGGGGGACGGAGCGGGCACGGCGGCTTCCGGTGCCAGGAACTCGACCGTCCGCGCGAGCGGACTCACGATCCCGGCGGCCGCCAGCCGGCGGACGTCGACCAGGGTGTGGAATCCCGGACGGCCGAGGACCAGCGAGATGTCCGAGGCCGTCCGGGCCCCGTCCACCTGGTCGAGAACCGTGCGCTGACGCGGGGGAAGGACGGCGTCGACGGCACGGCCGGTCCGGACGAGTTTCGCGGTGTCCGTGCCCGCGTCCGGCCAGATGCGGTGCAACAGCGCGCGGCGCCGCAGCGTCTCGCGCTCCACCGCGTCCACGGTCACCGGCCGTACGGGGCCTATCCAGTGCGCGACCCCGTACCTGAACCGTGCCGGGCCGCTGCTCGTGGCGAGGGTGAAGAACGCCGCGTCGTACAGCGCGCCCAGATGACACAGCTCCAGGGCGCCCGCGGCCAGCCGCCCGCTGTCCACCAGGAACCGCCCGACGCGACGCTCGGCCCCCGCCTCCGAGACCGCCTCCCACCAGCCCTCGGAACCCAGTGCCCCCCGGCTGGTGAGCAGTACGTCGAGCCCGGGTGTCGCGGGGCTCTCGGCGTGCACCACCTGGCCCTCGACCAGATACAGCACCCCGCGCTCCCGCGTCAGGACGCCGGTGGCGCGCTCCTCCGCGAGACGGCTGAGCATGGGACTGAGCACGGGCGGGGCCCCGGCCCGCAGGTCCTCGCGGTCCTCGCGGACTGCGCTGCCCGCGCCGACCGTCGGGTCGCCGTCGGATCTGCCCAGCTCCGGCAGAGGGCGTGCCTCCATCGTGGTCACCCCACCACCAGCCGTTCCGCCATCTCGCCCAGGCGGATACGGGCCAGTGCGAGATTGCCGTCCGAACGCCCCAGCCACAGATGCAGGAACACACTGCTGTCGAAGGTCGTCCGGACGAAACGCAGGATGTGGTAGCTGTCCCTGTTGCTGACGATGAGGTCCTCCACCGGCGGCTGCCCGCCGGACCAGTCGGCTCCGTCCTCGGGGGCGAAGGCCTTGTGTTCCGCGGCGAGCCGGGCGAGTTCCGCCGCCTCGGCCGCGGTGGCCTCGTGGTCCCCGTTGGGTGAGTCTCCGACCGTGCCCAGAGCCAGCCCGCTGGTCCAGTCGACCACCGAGGCTCCCCGGGCTCCGGGCAGTCTCATGGCCTCCAGCAGGCACTCGTCGATTCCGGGCACGGTGCTCCCCTCCCGCCCGTTGGTTCAGCTGAGTGACGCCGACGCTACGCAACGTGTGCGCGACGGGTGAGGGATCTGGCATTTTCCTGAGGAACATGCCAGCGGCTGGCTAGTGTGGGTCGATTGTCCTACCGGTAGGCCTACCGATGAGCCTGCCGATCAGTCGGACCTTCCTCAGAACGTGTCGGTCAGCGCCTTCGTGTGCGCCCCTCCCGACTCCGCCACGATCTCGTCCAGCGTCTGCGCCGTACGGACCACCGCGAACCGCACCCCGCCCGCTCCGTCCGGACCGAAGCCGTGGATGCCGGGCCGCGCGAGCGAGTTGTACCCGTAGTGGTGCGCGAAGTAGTACGCCCCCGTGTCCAGTGCGGCCGCGTAGTCGCCCTGTTCGAGCAGGGGCATCGACCGGCCTTCCGCCAGCAGGTCACCAGCGAAGCAGGCGGGTCCCGCCACGTCCTGCACCACGTCGGGCCCCGCCTTCGGCCGCCCCTTGGTGTCGTACGCGGCGACTCGCAGCGGCCAGGACTCCGGCGCGTACACCGTGCGGGCCGCCACCTGCACTCCCGCGTGTGTCACCGCGATCGCCCGCCCGCCCGCCGACTTGGCGTACTCGACCCGCGCCAGCACGATCCCGTGCTTGGCCAGCAGCGACCGTCCGAACTCCGTGACCAGCCCGTACCGCCCGTCGAAGAGCCCCGGCACGGTCGACGCCAGCAGCCGCGCGTACTCCGCGTACGTGGGGGTGTGGGCATCCGAGCCGAAGTTCACCGGCAGTCCGCCGCCGATGTCGAGCGTGTCGATCTGCCGCTGCCCGGCACGCTCGTTGATGTCCTCCGCGAGCTCGTACGCCGCGGCCACCCCGCGTGCCATCAGCTCCAGCGGCATCCCCTGCGAACCGGAATGCGTGTGCAGCCGGGTCAGCCACGGCCGGTCCAGATACGCCCGCACGACCCACTCGCGCGCGCCCTCGTCCCGCAGTGCGACCCCGAACTTCGAGGTCGCCGTCGCCGTGGACAGTGCTCCGATCGAACCTCCGCCGACCTGCGGGTTCACCCGCAGCCCCACGGGTGAGCGGGGCGACGCCGACCGGACCAGCGCGTCGAGGCGCTCCAGTTCCTGGGGGTTGTCCGCGTTGACGGCGATACCCAGCGCGAGTGCCTCCCGCAGCTCGGAGGGGGTCTTCGCCGGGGAGTCGAGGACCGTACGGGCCGGCGGCACCCCGGCCGCGCGGGCGAGGGCCAGCTCGCCCGGGCTCGCAACCTCCATGCCGATGCCCTCCCGGTGCAGCAGCCGCAGCACCGGCACGAGCGGGGTCGCCTTCACCGCGAACGCGTGCAGCACGGGCGTACCCGGTGCCGTCACCGCGTCGAAGGCCGCCCGCAGGGCCGCCGCGGAGGCCTGGATGCCGGTGATGTCGAGGAGCCCGACGAGGGGAGTGGCGGGACCCACGAGCCCCTGCTCCACGGCCGCGCGGACAGCCTCGTCGCGCCGCGCGGCCCCCTCCGGGCCCGGATCCCCACCCGGTTCCCCGCCCGGATCTCCGCTCGGGGTCGCGTCCGGATTCCCACCCGGATTCCCATCCCAGTTCTCGTCCGGCTTCCCGTCCGGCTGTTCGCCCGTCGTGCCCGTGTCCCCTGCGCCTGTGTATGCAGCCATACATCCAGCCAAACATTCGCGGCGCGCCCGTGCTGGCCCACGAGGGTATTGACTAGTTCTATTCAGGACCCCAGGATGTGAATATCCGCTGTACCGCTGGATGAATGACAGCACCCGGAGCACGTACCAGTCGCCAGGAGGCAGACCATGTCAGGACCCCGCCCCGTCCGAGCACCGCGCGGTACGGAACTGAGTGCCCTGGGATGGCAGCAGGAAGCCGCTCTTCGGATGCTGCAGAACAACCTCGACCCCGAGGTCGCCGAGCACCCCGACAAGCTCGTCGTCTACGGCGGCACGGGCAAGGCCGCCCGTGACTGGCGTTCCTTCGACGCCATGGTCCGTACGCTGCGGACGCTGAAGCAGGACGAGACGATGCTCGTCCAGTCCGGCCGGCCGGTCGGTGTCATGCAGACGCACGAGTGGGCGCCGCGTGTCCTCATCGCCAACTCCAACCTGGTGGGGGACTGGGCGAACTGGGAGGAGTTCCGGCGCCTCGAAGCCCTCGGCCTCACCATGTACGGGCAGATGACCGCAGGGTCGTGGATCTACATCGGCACCCAGGGCATCCTCCAGGGCACCTACGAGACCTTCTCCGCCGTCGCCGCGAAGAAGTTCGGCGGGACGCTCGCCGGGACCATCACCCTGACGGCCGGTCTCGGCGGCATGGGCGGGGCCCAGCCGCTCGCCGTGACGATGAACGACGGCGTCGCGATCTGTATCGACGTCGACCCGCGTGCCATCGAGCGCCGCATCGAGCACCGGTACCTGGACGTGCGGGCCGACTCCCTGGAGCACGCCCTCCAGCTCGCCGTCGAGGCCCGTGACGCCCGCCGCCCGCTCTCCATCGGCCTGCTCGGCAACGCCGCCGAACTGCTGCCGCGGATGCTCGCCGAGAGCGCCCCGATCGACATCGTGACCGACCAGACCTCGGCCCACGACCCGCTGGCCTACCTGCCCGTGGGTGTCGACCTCGACGACATGGCCGCGTACGCCGCCAAGGACCCGGCCGGCTTCACCACCAGGGCCCGTGAGTCCATGGCACGGCACGTGGAGGCCATGGTGGGCTTCATGGACGCAGGCGCCGAGGTCTTCGACTACGGCAACTCCATCCGGGGCGAGGCCCAACTCGCCGGATACGAGCGGTCGTTCGCCTTCCCCGGCTTCGTGCCCGCCTACATCCGGCCGCTGTTCTCCGAGGGCAAGGGCCCCTTCCGTTGGGCCGCCCTGTCCGGCGAGGCGTCCGACATCCACAAGACCGACAAGGCGATCCTCGACCTCTTCCCGGAGAACGAGTCCCTGCACCGCTGGATCAAGCTGGCCGGCGAGCGCGTCCACTTCCAGGGACTGCCCGCCCGGATCTGCTGGCTCGGCTACGGCGAGCGCGACAAGGCGGGCGAGCGCTTCAACGACATGGTCGCCTCCGGCGAACTGGCCGCTCCCCTGGCCATCGGCCGCGACCACCTCGACTGCGGTTCCGTCGCCTCCCCGTACCGCGAGACGGAGGCCATGCTGGACGGCTCGGACGCGATCGCCGACTGGCCTTTGCTGAACGCGATGGTGAACGTGGCCTCCGGCGCGTCCTGGGTGTCCATCCACCACGGCGGCGGTGTGGGCATGGGCCGCTCCATCCACGCGGGCCAGGTGTCGGTGGCCGACGGCACGAAGCTGGCCGGCGAGAAGATCCGCCGTGTACTGACGAACGACCCCGGGATGGGCGTCATCCGCCATGTGGACGCCGGATACGACATCGCCGAGTCCGTCGCCGACGAGCGCGGCGTGCGCGTCCCGATGCGGGAAGGCGAGTCCGCGTGACCCACGACGGCACCGCCACCGCAGCCGTCTCCTTCCACGAGATGTGGCGGGACCTGCGGCCCATCGGCCGGCACCCCGACTCCGGCGGCTACCGCCGGTTCGCCTGGACGGGGGCCGACACCGACTGCCGGGCCTGGTTCCAGGCGCAGGCCGAGGCGCGCGGACTCGTCCACGAGCTGGACCGTAACGGGAACCAGTGGGCGTGGCTGGGCGACCCCTCGGCCGGGGACGCCGTCGTCACCGGGTCGCACCTCGACTCGGTGCCCGACGGAGGCGCCTTCGACGGACCTCTCGGCGTGGTGTCCTCCTTCGCGGCGCTGGACGAACTGCGCGGCAGGGACGCGCGGTTCACCAAACCATTCGCCATCGTGAACTTCGGCGACGAAGAGGGCGCCCGGTTCGGACTGGCCTGTGTGGGCTCGCGGCTCGCCGCCGGAGAACTCACCGTCGAGCAGGCACACCGGCTCACCGACGCCGACGGGATCACCCTCCCGCAGGCCATGGAGGCCGCGGGCCACGACCCGGACACCATCGGACCGGACCCCGAGCGCCTGGCCCGTATCGGCGCGTTCGTCGAGCTGCACGTCGAGCAGGGGCGTGCCCTCGACCTGACGGGCGACCAGGTCGGCGTCGCCAGTGCCATCTGGCCGCACGGGCGGTGGCGGTTCGACTTCAGGGGCGAGGCCAACCACGCGGGCACCACCCGCCTCGTGGACCGCCGCGACCCCATGCTGTCGTACGCGGAGACCGTGCTCGCGGCCCGGCGCGAGGCGCAGCTCGCGGGCGCCGTGGCCACCTTCGGCAAGATCTCGGTCGAGCCGAACGGCGTCAACGCCATCCCCTCCCTCGTACGCGGCTGGCTCGACTCCCGCGCCGCGGACCAGGCGACCCTCGACACGGTCGTCCACGGCATCGAGAAGGCCGCCCGCGAGTACGCCGACGCCCACGGCATCCACCTCGATGTCGTCCGGGAGTCGTTCACCCCGGTCGTCGAGTTCGAGCACGCCCTGCGGGACGAGATCGCCCGCGTCCTGGGCAAGGACGGCGGCGAGGGCAAGCAGCGCAAGCGGGGCGAGCAGGGCAAGGCGAAGGACGAGGGCTCGGCGGACCTGAGGGTTCCCGTCCTCGGGACCGGTGCGGGACACGACGCGGGAATCCTCTCCGGCTCCATCCCGACCGCCATGCTGTTCGTACGCAACCCCACGGGCGTCTCGCACTCGCCGGCCGAGTACGCCGCCGAGGACGACTGCGTGGCCGGGGTGACCGCACTCGCCGACGTACTGGAAGGGCTGGCCTGCAAGTGAGCGACCCGCAAGTGAGCGCGCGAGGCACGACGTACTGGCTGGAGCACGCCTGGCTCGACTCCCACGTGGAGCCGGGCGTGGCCCTCGACATGGGCGCCGACGGACGGATCGCCGCCGTCCGCACGGGCGTCGACAGCCCACCGCCCGGAGCGGAGATCCTGCGCGGCCTGACCCTCCCGGGCCTCGCCAACGCCCACAGCCACGCCTTCCACCGGGCCCTGCGCGGCACCGTCCAGGTCGGCTCCGGCACCTTCTGGACCTGGCGCGAGATCATGTACTCCGTCGCGGACCGGCTGACCCCGGACACCTACCACGCGCTCGCCCGCGCGGTGTACGCCGAGATGGCCCTCGCCGGTGTCACGGCCGTCGGCGAGTTCCACTACGTGCACCACGCACCCGGCGGCACCCCGTACGCCGACCCGAACGCCATGGGCGAGGCGCTCGTCGAGGCCGCCGCGGAGGCGGGCATCCGCATCACGCTCCTCGACACGGCCTACCTCGCCGCCGGCCTGCTCGACGCGCGCGGGGGGCAGCCTCCGAACCGGCACCAGCTCCGCTTCTCGGACGGCACCGCGGTGGCCTGGGCAACACGCTGTTCAGTTCTCAAGGACCGGGATCACGCGCGGATCGGGGCCGCCATCCACTCCGTACGGGCCGTGCCCGCCGGGCAGCTGGCGACGGTGGCGCGGTGGGCCGAGGAGCGGGGGGCCCCGCTCCATGTGCACCTGTCCGAGCAGACGGCGGAGAACGACGCCTGCCTGGCGGCCCACGGCTGCACTCCCACCCGGCTGCTCGCCGACCACGGGGTGCTCGGCCCCCGCACCACGGGCGTGCACAACACGCACCTCACGGACGAGGACATCGCGCTGCTCGGCCACTCCGGGACCGGCACCTGCATGTGCCCGACCACCGAGCGCGACCTCGCCGACGGCATCGGACCGGCCGTCGCGCTCCAGAGAGCGGGCTCCACGCTGTCCCTCGGCTCGGACAGCCACGCCGTCGTCGACCTGCTCGAAGAGGCGCGCGCGATGGAGCTGAACGAGCGCCTGCGCACCCGCACCCGGGGCCACTGGACGGCGGCGGCGCTCCTTCGCGCCGCCTCCGCGGACGGCCACGCGGCCCTCGGCTGGGCCGACGCGGGCACACTCGAAGCGGGCGCGCTCGCCGACTTCACGACGATCGCGCTCGACTCGGTCAGAACAGCGGGGACGCTGCCGCGGCTCGGCGCCGAGACGGCCGTATTCGCCGCGACAGCGGCGGATGTGCGCCACACGGTCGTGGGCGGCCGTCACGTCGTACGCGACGGGGCGCACGCCCTCGTCCCGAACGCGCCGCAAGCCCTCGCGGACGCCGTCGAAGCCCTGCGCGCCTGAACTCCGGCTCTGAACCCGCCCCCGGACCCGCCCCCGTCGCCCCGATCGCCCACAAGGACGCCATGACCAGCACGAACGGCAGCACGAGCACTGGCACGAACAGCAGCACGACTCTCATCACCAACATCGCCAGTCTGGTCACCAATGACCCCTCCCTCGGTGACAGGTCCCCCCTCGGTCTGATCCAGGACGCGGCCGTCGTCATCGACGGCGACCGCATCGCGTGGACCGGTGACTCAAGAGAAGCACCCGCCACTGACAATCGGGTCGACGCCGGTGGCCGCGCGGTGATCCCCGGCTTCGTCGACTCCCACTCGCACCTCGTCTTCGGGGGCGACCGCACTCAGGAGTTCAACGCCCGTATGTCCGGCCGGGCCTACAGCGCCGGCGGCATCCGCACGACCGTCGCGGCGACCCGGGCGGCGAGCGACGAGGAGCTGGAGCGCAACCTCACCCGCTACCTCGACGAGGCCCTGCGCCAGGGCACGACCACGTTCGAGACGAAGTCCGGCTACGGGCTGACGGTCGAGCACGAGGCACGGGCCCTGCGTATCGCCGCGGCGCACACCGACGAGGTCACCTACCTCGGCGCGCACATCGTCTCCCCGGACCACGCGGACGACCCCGCCGCGTACGTCGCGCTCGTCACCGGCGAGATGCTCGACGCCTGTGCCCCGTACGCCCGTTGGATCGACGTCTTCTGCGAGAAGGGTGCCTTCGACGGGGATCAGGCCCGCGCGATCCTCACGGCCGGCAAGGCGAAGGGTCTGCACCCTCGCATCCACGCCAACCAGCTCTCCTACGGCCCTGGAGTGCAGCTCGCGGTGGAGCTGGACGCGGCCAGCGCCGACCACTGCACCCACCTGACCGACGCCGACGTGGACGCCCTCGCGAGCGGCGGCACGGTGGCGACGCTGCTTCCCGGCGCCGAGTTCTCCACCCGGGCGGAGTGGCCCGACGCCCGCCGCCTCCTCGACGCGGGCGCCACGGTCGCCCTCTCGACGGACTGCAATCCGGGCTCGTCCTTCACGTCGTCCGTCCCGTTCTGCATCGCGTTGGCCGTACGGGACATGGGGATGAGCCCGGACGAGGCGGTGTGGTCGGCCACGGCGGGCGGGGCGGCGGCCCTGCGCCGCACGGACATCGGCCGCCTCACCCCGGGCGCGTACGCCGACCTCGCGTTCCTCGACGCCCCGAGCCACGTCCACCTGGCCTACCGGCCGGGGGTGCCGCTGGTGCGCGAGGTGTGGCGGAAGGGCGTCCGCGTATCCCGAGGGGCCGACGGCGGGTTGTGATCAGCCGGTCGTGTGGAACAGGCCCGACTTCATGCCTCGTATGAGGTGAGCCAACGGGGCGGTGTTGGTGGTGAGTTCGGTGTCTGGGGTGTCGCTTTCGCGGAGGTGAAGGGTCCCGGGGGAGGCTGCGAGTTCGATGCAGGTATTGCCCTCACCGCCGTCGGAGAAGGTGGACTTCTGCCAGTGCAGGGCTTGGCTCATGGCTCGCTCACAGTTCCTTCGTCAGTTGGTGGATGAAGTTCCGTGACGCCGTGGGTTCCATTGAAGCGTTCTCCACCTTACGGAAGAGTGTTCGCAGCCGCTCCAACTGTGCTTCGGCGTCGATGAACATGGTCCCGCCAGGGGTGTCCCTGAGGCCGGTATCCAGTTGGGTCAGCGGACCACCCATGTACATCATCGAGGCTCCGGCGCCAGCGAAGTGGTCCTGGTCGGTCGGGATGACGCGTACGGTGGCGTGCCCCTGCTCGATCTCGGCCATGATGCGGCGGAGTTGAGCGACAGACGCTTTGCGGTCGGCCACTCGGATCCGTAGCGCGAACTCATGAATGATCGTCTCGTACGGGGGCGGGTTGTCGCCTTTGATGACGGCACGCCGTTTCATCCGGTGCTCCACCCGAGGTGCCAGCTCACTCTCGGGCAGTTCCGGACGCATGTACCCAAAGATCGCCCGTGCGTAGTCCGGTGTCTGGAGCAGCCCGGGAACATGCGTAATGACGACCTCGCGCAGGAACGTCGCATGGTGCTCTGCCTCGGCCACGTCAAGGTTCACCTGAGGCAGAACGCCCCGGTACTCGTCCCACCACCCGCGTGTGCGGTCGCCGGCCATGGCCGCGAGCGCCTCGATCAGTGGTTCATCCGTGCAGGAGTAATGGGCCGCGAGGCGCCGGATGCGCTCCGCGCTGACGCCTGCGATGCCCGCCTCCATCTGGCTCATCTGGGTCGAGGTGGAGTTGAGGAACGCCGCGACATCGCGTGCCTTCATGCCGGAGGCCTCGCGCAGCCTGCGCAGTTCGGTTCCCAGACGCACCTGGCGCGCCGTGGGATGACTCCTAGGTGGCATGCGCCCTCCCATATCCAACAGCGCTGCTGTCGCGCCACGTTCGGGTGTCAGGTTACGCAACCAGTTGCATCGGCATTAATTAATGCCCTACCGTCGGTGACGCAACGCACACGTTACGGAAGCGCACCGCTCCGCCCTGCCAGGACGGCTGCGGCCCTGCCACCGCCCGTGCGACCCATCCCGTACCTCACCCCTGGAGCTGACGCATGCCCGAAACCGAGCCCGAATCATGGGAGTACTCCATCTCCATCCCCAACGACCCCCGTGCCGTCACCGTCTGTCGCCGCACTCTCCGACTGATCCTCACCATCCACGGTCTGATCCGCCTTGCCGACACCGCCGAACTCCTCGCGGCGGAGTTGGTCGCCAACGCCGTCCTCCACACCAAGGGCCCCGCCACCCTCCGTGTCCGCTGGTCGATGGGGGTCCTGCAGATCGGCGCGTGGGACGCGGATCCCGAACCGCCCGAGCCTCCGGGAGAGCTGGAGAGCCTGACGGATGCCGAGGGCGGCAGAGGTCTCGCCCTGGTCCGTGCGTGCTCCGACGCCTGGGGCTGGCAACCGCTGTTCCGGTTCGGCAACCGGGGCAAGTACGTGTGGTGTGACCTGGCCGCCGTGTAGCCCGTTGAACGAGTCGGACGGGGCGGCCCAGCAGATGTGGAGGGACCTGATGACGGCGATCCAGTACTTCTGGCGGCACCCGCTTGCCGAGCAGGTGCGCGAGGAAGGCCGGGAAGCAGGCCGCGAAGCAGGCCGCGAGGAAGGCCGGGCCCAGGAGAGGGCGGAGAGTGTTCTGCGTAATCTGCAGTGGCGTGGCATCGACGTATCGGATGTCGTCCGCGAGCGCGTTCTCTCCTCCTCCGACATGGACGAACTCGGCTCCTGGCTCGATCGCTCCTACCGGGTCAGTGACGCTGGGGAGCTGTTCGCCGAGGGGTCTTGAGCCGTACGGCTATACCCGGTGAGGGTGCTTAGGGCGGTTCAGTTCGCCCCCGCCCGCCACCGCTGGCCCCGCCCGCCCGTGTCCGGGGCCAGGTCCAGTTTGTCGGCGCCGGACGGCGTCAACGCGTGGTCCGGTGCGATGGCCGGGCGCAGTACGCCGGTGGAGGTCACCGCGAACCGCAGGTTCGGGCCGTTGCGGCCGTCCAGCGACTCGCACTCCCAGATGCCCACGCCGTCGTCGGTCGCCCCACGGCTGTCCAGGCAGAAGTCCGGGTCGGCGTAGGACCGCAGTGCGCCCTGCTCGGTGTCGACGCGCCAGCGCTGGGTGCGGGACGAGGTGCAGGAGGCCGTGACGACGTCGGTGCCCTTCTCCAGGTCGCCGTCGGCGATGTCCAGGCAGCGGCCCGAGGCGAGATTGACCACCTGGGCGTAGCTGTCACCGGGAGGCGGCGGGGGTGGGGCGGGCTTCCTGTGGGACGGGCTCGGGGGTGCCGACCGCGACGGGTCAGGGCTCGGGCTCTTCGTCGGCGTCGGCGTCGGGGGTCCGGTCGTGCCCGGGGCGGAGGGGGACGGCGTCGTCGGGGCGGTGGCCGTCACCGTGACCGGCGGGCGTACCGGAGCCGCCGCGCCGCCCGCCTTCTGGGGGTGTGAGTCGCCCGAGGAGATGAGGAAGAGGAGCAGAGGTGCCAGAGCCAGCCCCAGGGCCGCTGAGCCCAGCACGAAGCGGCGGGAGGGCGGCCAGGTTCCCAGCGCCGCCCAAGAGCCCGGCTCGGTACGCGTGCGGTCGTGCGACCTGGCCGTACCGCCCGCGAGGTGTGCGCCGCCCGCGCCGTACGCCGTGCCGCCCCACGGCAGCAGGCCCTCGGCCAGTGCCGTACGCGGGTCGTCCCGCAGCGCGGAGAGCTCCTCGTAAGCGCTGGCGCAGTGCCCGCACTCGGCCATGTGGGTGCGCAGGTCCGTGCTGTGGCGGGGGTTCTCGGGGCGTACCGACTCCTCGATCAGTCGGCGGAAATCCTGGCAGCGCGGGTTCCCGGAGGTGGTGAGGTGGGACTTCAGGAAGGCCGCGCGCAACGCCTGGACCGCCGACTCGGTCCCGTAGGTCACGTCCTCGCGGGTGACTCCGAGCAAGCCGGCCGTCTCGTCTTCGGGCTCCTGCTCGACGACCCCGTACCAGACGAGGCCCTGGACCCGGGCGGGGAGCGAGCGGAACGCGTCCAGCATCGGCGGGTGCGGGCCGTCGGGTCCGGCCTCGTGCAGCCGCGCGAGCAGTCCGGGGTCGACCCGGCGGGACCGCTGGTCCGCGGCCCACATGACGGCCACCCGCCAGGCCAGCAGCAGGAGTTGATGCCGCCAGGGCCCGCGGGGGTCGACACCGCGCCCGGTCTCCTGGGCGGCGAGGGTGAACGCGTGGGCCGTCAGCTCCCGGGCCGCGGTCTCGCCGCTGGTGCACAGCCGGGCGTACGCGAGGACCGCAGGCCGGTGGCGGGCGCGCAGTTCGCGCAGCGCGGCCTCCCCGGTCGAGGCGTCGGCGCGCAGCAGTTCCGTGAGCCGCGCGTCGGACGCCCCCGCGTGTACACCGTCCCCGGGCGCGTCCTCATCGCCGTCCCAGCCGCCCTCGCCGCCTTCGCCCCGAGCCATGCCTCCGCCTCCACTGCGGCCTGTGGGCCGTCACTCGCCGGACTCCTGACGTACCAGACAGTTTGTCGGGTGCCCATAGTGAGGGAAGGCGCCCAGTGGGGAAAGGGGTTTCCGCGAGTAACTCGGGGGACTCCCAAGGCGCCCGAGAGGTGTCGGGTGAGTGGGTCAGGTGAGTGGATCAGGGGCCGCGAGGTCGGGCGGGTCGAGCGGCCGACGGGTGGCGGACCGGTGCACGTACGCGTGTGGGGCCGAACCGGACAATCCGGTTCGGCCCCACACGTTCATCCGTACTCACCTGCTGCGCATACACGCGCGCAGTGCGCACACGGCGCACACAGTGCATACGGCGCACACAGCGCGCACGTCGTGCGACGAAGGTGTCACTCCTCGACGGTCAGTCCCCTCCGCAGCCGCACCAGCGTCCGCGACAGCAGCCGTGACACGTGCATCTGCGAGATGCCCAGCTCTTCGCCGATCTCCGACTGGGTCAGGTTGGCGACGAAGCGCAGGGACAGGATCTGCCGGTCGCGCTGCGGAAGCTGGGCGATCAGCGGCTTCAGCGACTCGATGTACTCGATGCCTTCGAGACCGTGGTCCTCGTAGCCGATACGGTCCGCCAGCGCGCCCTCCGAGTCGTCCTCCTCGGGCTGGGCGTCCAGTGAACTGGCCGTGTAGGCGTTGGACGCCGCCATGCCCTCGACGACCTCGTCGTTCGACAGCCCCAGACGCTCCGCCAGCTCTCCCACCGTCGGAGCGCGGTCCAGTTGCTGTGCGAGTTCGTCGCCCGCCTTGGCCAGGTCGAGGCGGAGTTCCTGCAGCCTGCGCGGCACGCGTACGGACCATGACGTGTCACGGAAGAAGCGCTTGACCTCGCCGACGATGGTCGGCATCGCGAAGGTCGGGAACTCGACGCCACGGCTGAGTTCGAAGCGGTCGATCGCCTTGATCAGGCCGATGGTGCCGACCTGGATGATGTCCTCCATCGGCTCGCTGCGGGAGCGGAACCGGGAGGCGGCGAACTTCACCAGGGCGAGGTTGAGTTCGACCAGGGTGTTGCGGACGTACGAGTATTCGGAGGTCCCTTCCTCCAGCGACTCCAGCCGCTCGAAGAGGGTCTTGGACAGGGCCCGTGCGTCCACCGGCCCCACCTCGGCGAAGGGGGGTATCTCCGGAAGCCCGGCGAGGCCTGCGTTTTTGTCGGCGGTCTCGTCTTCCAGTTGTTCCAGAGGGTGTGTCGACGTCGCCCTCTGGGGCTGCGATTCGTCGAGCCGGGGTGACATGATGTCCTCCATCGTTCTCGGCATATGGCTGCCGATGCCAATACGTGTACTGCGGTGTGCGGCGCCTCCAAAGCCGGCGGTGTCGAAAACTGTCTCTACTAGCCCTACCCGCTTTCGTGACTCTCTCGCAAGTGAGTTTTGCGGTGAAATGTCCAATTCTTGGCGGTTGTTCGGGTGTCAGAGTGTGCAGGGAAGGCGTAGGGTTCGGGGGCGTCAGTCAGCAACCACAACGGGCGGAAGAGAGAGACGGCATGGACCGCGGGACGGTCGGCAGTGCACAGTCGGGCCGGCTTCTGGTCGAGGTGCGAGAAGAGGGCACTAGTGCCGTCGTCACCCCGGCGGGTGAGTTGGATCACCATACGGCGGATCTTCTGCGCGAACCGGTCGAGGAATGCCTCGACCGCGGGTTCGCGCGTCTGGTCGTGGACTGCTCACGGCTGGAATTCTGTGACTCCACCGGGCTGAACGTTCTGCTCGGTGCCCGGCTGAGGGCCGAGGCGGCGGGTGGCGGGGTCCATCTGGCGGGAATGCTGCCGGTGGTGGCCCGGGTCTTCGAGATCACCGGGGCTGAGGCCGTTTTCACCGTGCACGACACGCTCGAAGCGGCATTGAGCGGCAGTGACGGGGCAGGAGACTCCGAGGTGGGCGAGACCGGAGCCGTGGAGCCTGAGGACGGCGCGTCGGGGGCTGATCGGCCCGCAGTCGATCGGGGTGAATAGTCGCCCCGAGATGCTGTCCTGCGGCAGAGTTATGCCTAGGTTGCCTCTATGTGATCAACGCGTTATCAGAGTCACGCCATTCGAAGCGAAAAAGTGGGTGTTCTGACGGTTCGGTCGGGCAGGAGACATCCTGAATATGTCAACAGACCGAACGGCAAGCGCGCGGCAGTCCCGGACGACTCTCCTGATCCCGAGTGTCCTGAGCTTCCCGGCGTGCTGGATGCGCTGGGAACTGAGTCTTGAACTGTGAACTGGTGAATCGGTGAGGTGAAGCGCTGATGAGCACCACCCGGCCTTACTCGCCGGGCGACCGCGGCCCGGAACCGGGCGACGGTGGCCTGGTACCGGGCGACGGCGGCGCTTCCGGGACGTCTCCGAGCGGTACGTCCACCGGGCGTCGGGCCCGCCGACTGAACTTCGACGGCGCGAGCGGAGTCGTCCCCCTCGCCCGCGACTTCGCCCGACAGGCGCTGTACGAGTGGGGCTGGCTGCCCGCGGCCACGGCCGACCAGCGCGCCGCGGCGGAGGACGTTCTGCTGGTCGTCTCCGAGCTCGTCACCAATGCCTGTCTGCATGCCGAGGGCCCGGACGAGCTCTGGATCGCCTGCGACAAGAAGGTGCTCCGGCTGGAGGTCTCCGACCGGGGTGCGGGCCAGCCGGCCCCGCGGACCCCGCACCGGGCCGGCCGCCCCGGCGGTCACGGGATGTTCATCGTGCAGCGGCTGTGCCTGGACTGGGGCGTGATCCGCAGGACCGGGGTCGCGGGAAAGACGGTCTGGGCGGAGCTCGGGGTGCCCGCGTGAACGCTCCGCTGTAGTTCGGTTGTGGTTCGGCGTCGTCTGCGCGGTGGGTTGTCTGCTGCCGGGTGGCCGTCTGTCGCGTGACTGTCTGCCGCGTGGTTGTCTGCGGGTCCGGTGGGGGCTGGTCGCGCAGTTCCCCGCGCCCCTGGAAGGCTGCGCGGTTCCTCGTGCCCCTTCAAGGGCGTGCTCGGAGATCCCGCGTAGGGCTCGCCTCTTGGCCCCTCTGGGGGTTACCCGCGGTTCGGGCCCTTTCTTGTTCCTCACTCGATGCGTGCTGGATCCCCACGGATCCGGCGCGCACTTTGTCTTCCCTCGACAAGGCCCCGGGCGTACCTTGACGGCCGATCTGATGTTCCGTCAGGAACGGTAGCAGGAACGCCTTCGGGAATGAGGGGACCGTGACATACCGGACGTACCAGAAACGAACCGCCGTGCTCGCGTCCGCCGCGGCCCTGGCCGGCTCGGCGGTGCTGATGGCCGCCCCCGTAGCCAGGGCCGACGTGGTGGACGTCAACTACCAGTGCAAGACCCCGATCGGTGACAAGTCCGCCGTCTCGCCCATCGACATCAAGGGCGTCGAGAGCGGCAGCGGCTACCGGCTCACGATGACCTTCGAGAAGGGTGTCTCGTCCAGCCCCGTCGAACTGGGCAAGGGCGCGATGAATCCGAGTGCGGTCATCAAGCTCGGTGGCGCCGACAGCGGCACCGTGTCGGTCAAGGGTTCCGCCAACCCGGAGGCGATCCCCGCCAACACGCCTATCAAGATCACCGACCTGACCGGGACCTACACCCCGAAGGGGACCGGCAAGGTCACCTTCACCGCGGGCGTACTGACCATCAAGGCGCTCGGGACGACCACCACGTGCACGCCCTCCAACAGTCCGAAGCCCTCGCTGACCCTGGACGTCAAGGCGGCCGGCGGCGGCACCACGGGCTCCTCCTCGCAGGACGCCCCGGCGGGCGGCGAAGAACTGCCGCAGACGGGCCCCGAGGACTCCGCGATCGCGCTCGGCACGCTCGGCGGCACCGTGCTGTTGGCGGGTGCGGCGGGCGTGCTGTGGCTGACCCGGAGGAACCAGGCCCAAGGCTGAACCGCCGCCCCACCTCTAGTGCTTCGGAGTCGCCCATTGGTTCGTACGACGTCGGAGGCGGTCCCGGCCGGCAGGGGCCGCCAACAGTCGCGTACGGAAGTCGAGTCGACGGGAGCGGTGGTGTGGACGGTGGCGTGAGCGGGGCAGCCGAAAGGGCGCGCCGGTGGCGAGAGGCCATGGACGTGCGGATCCCGGCGGTGGTGGCGGTGGCAGCGGTGCTCGCGCTCCTCCTGTTCCCCCTGTCGGGGGCCACCGCCCACGCGGCACAGAAGCCGAAGGTGGAACTGTCCAAGTCCCAGGCGGGGACGGGCGGTTCGATTACGGTGAGTGGTACCGGGTGGCGGGCGAACGCGCTGCTGATGATGCTCATCTGCGGCCAGTCCTCGACCGACAGAGGGGTGATCGGCGGCACCAACTCCTGTGCCAACGCGGACGGGCGGGCCGTCACCGCCGACGCGAAGGGCCGGTTCAGCAAGAAACTGCCGGTCGCCGAACCGCCCAAACCGTGCCCCTGCGTGGTGCATGTCGCGACGGTCACGGGGGCGGAGGCGGCGGCGGACGCCTCGTTCCTGGTCGCGGGACACGAGGTCGAACCGCTGCCGAAGCAGGAGAGCGCTGGGCGGCTGTCGGTGCTCACCGACACCCGGCTCGACGGGTCCAGCGGCCTGCTCGCCTGGTTCGGCGCGCCGCCGTCCCGCAAGCTCGTCTTCACCGTCGGCAACGTCGGCACCGCAGCCGTGAAGAACCCGGTCTTCCAGGTGGGAACCTCGCACGGCGTGTTCGCCCCGCAGTGGGAGGAACAGCAGTGGCGCGGCACCATCGGCCCCGGCAAGAAGGCGCGGATCACCCTGCCGGTGGAGTTGACGGCCGGTGCGCACGGCGACTACACGGTCTCGATGAAGTTCGGCGGCAAGGTGCTCGCCGAGCAGCCGTGGGGTGTGGGCCGCCCCTGGGGCGTGACGCTCTTCTGGATCCTGGTCTGTGTCGTCGTACCGGCCGCGCTGTTCCGGATCGGGATGGCCGTGGTGGATCGGATACGGCCGCGCGGGCCCTCCGCTCGTAGCGGGCCCTTCGGCACGGGCAGGGACGGCAGGTACGGCAGGGACGGCAGGGGTGCCGAAGGTGCCAGGGGTGGTCGGCCGGGACGTCCCGGCCGTGGCGTGCACGGCGTCCGCCGCGGGGGGCTGCGACTGCCCGAAGTCACCCTGCGGATGCCTCGACTGAACCGTCCGTCGGCCTCCGAACAGTCCGGCGACGACGTCACCACCGCCATCACAGTCGATACCGATACCGATACCGATACCGATGCCGACGCCGCCGGCGACATCAAGGCCGGTACGCGTACACGGGCCCGTACGAATCCGGCGCTGCCCTGGTTCACCCCGGACACCGATCCGGGGAGTGCCGAGGCCGACCGGCTCTCCGCACCGCACGAGAACACTTCGACGACCCCCCTCAGGAAGGGAAACACGTGATCATGCAACGGAGAGTCCGGCCCGGTAGGAAAGGACCCGGAGGAGGCCGGAGAGCGAGCGCGGCCGGAGTCGCGATGATGCTCGGCGGTGCGGGGGTCCTGCTGGGCGTGGCGGCGGCGCCGGCCCACGCCGCCGAGGTGTCCTACGCGACCGACTGCGTACCGCCTCCGGTCTCCGGGCTGCCGACGGTCAAAGGGACGACCAAGGTGGAGATCACCGCGCCGGCCACGGCGAAGGTCGGTGACGAGGTCGAGGTGGTGTGGAAGTTCGCGCAGGCCGCGTCGAAGAACCCCGACCTCATCGACCTGCCCGCGAACTCCGTTCAGCCCTCCGGCACCCTCAAGGCGGCCGGTGCGCAGACCGCGTCCGTCCCGATGCAGGGGCCGCGCGAGAACCCGGCGATCCCCAAGGGCGGGGCGATGGTCCTGGCCGACATGAAGGGCAAACTGAAACTGACGACGGCGGGCGAGGTCACTCTGACACCGAACGCGTACGCCATCAACGTCATGTCGACGGACACGAAGTGCGCGCCTACGGAGACGGTGAAATCGGCGGCGACCATCAAGGTCACTGCAGGGGTGGGCGATCCGCCTTCCGGCCCACCCGATCCCACCAGCCCGCCGCCCACCGGCCCCCCGAGCCCGACCGGGAGTGAGACCGGGAGCGACAGCGGGGGCAGTGACACGGGAGGCTCCACCGGTGGCAGTGGTGAAACCGACTTCACGGGCAAGGAGGTCGCGATTCCCTACGCGTGCAAGACGCCGATCGGCGACAAGAACGTGACCTCTCCGGTGCAGATCAACGCCAAGAAGAACGGCGGGAGTTTCGACCTCACCGTCCAGTTCAAGGGCTCTGTGATGGACAGTCCCGCCGACATCCCGGCGGACTCCGTCAAGCCGTCGATGGAGGTCGTGCTGGGCGGCGCCGACAAGGGCTCGGTTCCCGTCGAGGGGCCGACGAACGCCAAGGCGATCAAGTCGGGGGACCCCATGGTGATCTCCGATATGACGGGCACGTACAAGCCGGGCGCGGACGGGGAGTCGACGCTGTCACCGGGAATGCTGACGGTGAAGGCGCTCGGTACGACGACGACGTGTACGCCGACGAAGTCCGTGGTGTCGCTGACGCTGGACACGTCGGCGCAGCCGGGGGGTGCCGCCGGTGGGAGTGGCTCCGCGGGCAGTGGCTCCGCCGGGGGAGCCGGGACGTCGGGGGCCGGTGGCTCCGGGGGAGGGCTGGCGGCCACGGGCGCCGATGACAGTGGGGGGTTGCGGGCGCTCGGGCTGATTGCCGGGACCGCGATTCTGCTGGGCGGGGCCGTGTTCACGTTCATGCCGCGGGGCGCTTTGCCGCGGGGCGCTTTGAAGCGGGGTTCGCGGAGGGCGTCGTAGGGGTTGAGCGTCGTGGGGAGCTGCGCCACCGCTGTGGCTGGTCGCGCAGTTCCCCGCGCCCCTGAAGACTGCGCAGTTCCCCGCGCCCCTGAAAGGCTGCGCAGCTCGCCGCGCCCTAAAAGATTGCGCAGTTCCCCGCGCCTCTAAGCCTTGTGTTCGACACCGTCCACAGCCCACCCGGCTGACTACGAACAGCCCCTGCCCACCCCGCCCGCCAGGGCACGACCGGAACCGAACCGTGGAAAAGCTGGGCAGACCAGCTGCTAGAACCTGCCCAGGCCCAACCGTCGACCTGAAACCGGCCCGAAGATCACTCCCCGAACCACGTCGGTGGATCAAAGCTAAGCTCCGGCCATGCGTGTATTGGTCTTGGAGGACGATCCCGAGCTCGGGCCCGTCGTCGCAGCTCAGCTGCGTGGTGCGGGGTTCGCCGTGGACCTCGCGCGGACGCTGGCCGAAGCGGATCTCAAGCTGTCGGTCAACAGCTACGACTGTGTCGTGGCCGACCGCTCGGTGCCGGACGGCGACTCGCTCACGCTGCTCGCCGAACACCGGCGGGCGGGATCGACGCTGCCCTATCTGCTGCTGACGGCGCTGGACGCGGTGAGCGACCGGGTGGCCGGTTTCGAACACGGGGCGGACGACTACCTGGTCAAGCCTTTCGCCTTCGCCGAACTGGTCGTACGGGTACGTGCGCTGTGCCGCCGGGAGCAACCCGCGCGGTTGCCGGTCCTGCGGGTGGATGACCTGGAGGTCGATCTGCCACGGCGCCGTGTCTCCAGAGCCGGGGTACTGCTCAGTCTGTCGGGCAAGGAGTTCTCGGTGCTGGAGGTTCTCATGCTGCGCGCGGGAGATGTGGTGACGCGCACCGAGCTGATCGAGAGCTGCTGGGACGAGGCGAGCGAACCGATGTCCAACGTCGTGGATGTCCTGATCGGCCAGCTGCGACGGCGGCTCGGGCCGCCCGATCCGATCGGGACGGTGCGCGGCGTCGGCTACCGGTTCCGCGTATCCGATCAGGAACCGGCCCGCGAGGCCCGAACGTGACCCGCCCGACCGGGCGCCCAGCCGCGGGGCCGCCCGCTGATCCGCCCGTCGGTCCAGCCGTTCGCCCAGCTGTCGGGCCGGGCGCCCGCCTGCAACGGGGTCGGCCTGATGGCCGCCGCGACGGCCCGGCAGCCATGTCCTCCATGTCCCCCGCCGCGGCCCGACTGCGACGCACCCGCCGGCTGATGACGCTCCTGTTCGCCGCGACGACCGCGGTCTGTCTCGTCGTACTCGCCTCGGTCGCGGTCCGCATCGACGCCGGATCCCGCCGGTCCGGGCTCGACCACGAGGTCGGCAGCCGCGCCGTCGGCCTGTCGCGGGCGGTCTGGTTCGACGCGGGGGCGCTGCACCTGGAGCCACTGCGTGAGGACGAACTCGCCCGGGGCGCAGCTGTGTTGGCCGTGCTGCGGGCGGCGCCGGGAGAGTCGCCGTCGGTGCGCAACGTCGTTCCCGCACGTTCGGCGCTGCCCGACCAGGAGCGGCTCGGCAGTGTCTGGCGGAACGTCCTGGAAGAGCAGGAGACCGTCGTCGTCAGCGCGCCGTCCGTGCACGGCGAGCGGCTGAGATGGGCGGCGGCTCCGGTCTGGGACGGCGACCGGGTCGGTGCGGCCGTGCTCGTCGGCACGGAGCTGGCGCGCGGCGAACACGATCACGACGTCCTGGTTCGCTGGCTCGCGCTCGGCTGCACGGCTCTGGTCTGCTGCGCGGCGGCCGTCGGCCATCTGCTGTCCGGCCGGGCCATGCGTCCCGCTCTGCTCGGCCTCGGTCAGCAGGAGCAGTTCCTGGCCGAGGCGGCACACGAGCTGCGTACACCGCTGGCGACGTTGCGGCTCGTGGCGGAGCGGGACGGTTCTTCCCTCGAGACCCTGCGGCTGGTGGACCGGCTGAGCCGGCTGGTCACCGGGCTGCTCACCAGGGCCCGTACAGAATCCGGTGCGCAGCGGGCCGAGTTGCTTCCCCTGCGGCTCGACCAGCTGGTGGAGACCACGGTCGAGGAGTTGCCGGACCATGAGAGTGTCACGGTGAGATCCGAAGCGGTGGTGGTGCTCGGGGATCCCGACCTCCTGGCCCAGGCGGTACGGAACCTGGTGGAGAACGCTCAGCGGCACGGTGGTCCTCCCGGGTCGCCGGTGGAGGTCACCGTCGCCCCGGGCCTCGTCACGGTTCGCGACCACGGAGAGGGCGTGCCGCTCGCGGACCGGGAGCGAGTCTTCGCGCGGGGCGTCACCGCGGGTTCCGGAGCCACTTCAGGAACGGGACCCGAACCGGGGGTCGAATCAGTGGCCCGAACGGGACCCGAACCAGGGGCCGGAACGGGACTCGAACCGCGGGCCGGAACGGGGGCCGGGCTCGCCATCGTCCGCTGGGTCGCCGAGTTGCACCATGGCACCGCTCGCCTCGCGGACGCTCCGGGAGGCGGCCTGGTCGCCGAACTCCGGCTGCCGGCGCCCCCGGCCACGACACCCTCACACTCATCCTCATCCTCGTCTCATGAAGGGTCCGGCACCGTAGGCGCATGAACTCTCCGCGCAAACCCGGGCTGCCGGTCATCGCAGCCGTGGGACTCGGCACCCTGCTCGTCGCCGCGGGCCTGCACGGACTGCCCTTCGGCGGGGGCACCGAGACTCCCCCGACCGAGGTGGCTGTCAGGGTCGACCAGGTCGGCTACGTACGCGGCGAGACGAAACGGGCCTACGTCATGGGACCCGAGGCAGCGCTCGCGGGAGCGCGATTCAAGGTCGTCGACGCTGAGAACAGCGCTGAGAACAGCGTGGTCACAGCAGGCAGGCTCGGAGTCTCCACCGGCCGCTGGAACGCCAAGTACCCCTCGGTGCGCACCGTCGACCTCTCTGCACTGGACGCTCCCGGCACGTACCGCATCATCCTGTCCGGGACCGCGGCCGGCCGCTCACCCGCCTTCCGGGTAGCGGGTGGCCGTGAGTTGATGACCCCGCTCGTCCGGGACAACGTCCGCTTCCTGCAGGCGCAGCGCGACGGAGCCGACGTACTCTCCGATGATGTGCGCGGTGCCCTGCGACACGGGCCCTCCCATCTCGCCGACCAGGACGCGACCGTCTACGGCCCGCCGGAGTACGACAAGGAGGGCACCGAACTGCTCGACGAGCGACTGACCCCGACCGGCGACCATGTCGACGTCTCGGGCGGCTGGTTCGACGCGGGCGACTTCCTCAAGTTCACCGGCACCACGTCCTACTCGGTCGCCGAACTCCTTCTCGCGCAGCGCGACGTGCCGGACATGGCGGAGTTGTCCGCCGAGGCCTCGCACGGGCTGTCCTGGCTGGACAGGATGTGGGACGAGGACAGCGAGACCCTCTACGCGCAGGTCGGTATCGGCGTCGGCAACGACGCCGTACGGACGGATCACGACGTGTGGCGACTACCGGAGGCCGACGACCGCCTCGACGTGTCACCCGGTGACCCGGACTACACGATCAAGCACCGGCCGGTCTTCCGCGCGGCCGAACCGGGTGAGGCCATCAGCGCCAGCCTGGCGGGACGGGTGGCCGCGGCCTTCGCCCTCGGCGCACAGCGGGCGGCCGACACGGACCCGGAGGAGGCCCAGGACTGGCTGGGCAAGGCCGCCGCGGTCTACGCCCTGGCCGACACCGACACCGACACCGACACCGACGAGCCGCCCCTCACCGCGTTCCCGAACAGTTTCTATCCCGAGGATTCCTGGCAGGACGACATGGAGTTCGGCGGTGCGGAACTGGCGCTGGCCGCCCGGGAGCTCGGGGACGAGCGGGAGAGCGACTGGGCCGACGACGCGGCTCGATGGGCGGGCGCGTATCTGCGCTCCGACGTCCAGGGCACCCTCGGCGTGGCGGATGTCAGTGCCCTGGCCCACGTCGACCTGGCCACCGTCCTGGACGGCGACCGGGCGAACGGGATCGGGGCCGAGGAGCTGTACGAGGACCTGCGCCGCCAGTTGGAGGACGGTCTCGCCCGCGCCGGGCACGACCCGTTCGGAGCCGGAGCCGTCTACGACGACTTCGACGCCGTGCCCCACACCTTCGGGCTGGTGGCCACCGCCCGCCTCTACGCCAGGGCGACCGGAGACACCCGCTACGCGGCGTTCGCGGGCCGTCAGCGGGGCTGGGCCCTCGGTGCCAACCCCTGGGGTTCCAGCTTCGTGATCGGCGCGGGTGAGGTCTACCCGCACTGCCCTGAACATCAGTTGGCGAACCTCGGGGGCAGCCTCACCGGAAAAGGCGCCATCCTGCGGGGCGGCGTGGTCAACGGCCCCAACACCGCTGCGAAACTGGAGGAGTTGAACAGCTTCCCGACCATGAAGAAGTGCACGGCTGCCCCGCCGGCAGGGGCGTGGGCCGACTTCGACGGCAAGGGCGCGCGCTACCTGGACAACGTGGGCGCCTGGCAGACCGTGGAGCCGGCACTGGACTTCACCACGACAGCACTGCTGGCCTTCGCTCTGACCGCCCAGACGTGAGACGACAGGACCTACCCGCGATACCGGGCTACCCGCGATAACGGGTCGAACCGTGCACTCATCGGTCCGCCGCGCAGGCACCTGATCTCCACGAGGAGCGACGGGGAGAGGCGCCACCGTCGATGGGCTTCCGCATCCGGCGGCGCCCTACGCCGCACGGGACGAACTGGTCATGCGCTACCTGGGACCGGTCCGCGGAGCCGGCCGGGGCGTGCTGCCGCACGGAACACCCGACGGTGAGGCGGCTGGGAGAACGGCCTTCGGCCGTTCGGTGGGAGGGGGTCAGTTGACGTCGCCCATCAGGGACTTGACCTTGGTGCGGTACATGTAGACCGCTACTCCGGCGATCACCGCGAGGGAGGCTTCCATGGCGACGATGCCCATGCCGTTCAGGTCGACGCCCGCGATGGAGAGCAGGCCGGTCGTGGCGTCGCCGGCGGTGACGGCGAGGAACCAGACGCCCATCATCTGGGAGGCGTACTTCGCGGGGGCCATCTTCGTGGTGACGGAGAGGCCGACCGGGGAGACCGTCAGCTCGCCGACGGTCTGTACGAAGTAGATGGCGACCAGCCACATCGCGGCGGCCTTGTGACCGCCCTCGGCGATCGACAGCGGGGCCAGGAAGAGGAAGAACGAGGCGCCGACCAGGACGAGACCCGACGCGAACTTCACGATCGTGCTCGGCTCCCGGCCGGCCCGGTTCAGCGCCAGCCACGCCCAGGCGAAGACCGGGGCGAGCGCCATGATCATGACCGGGTTGACCGACTGGTACCAGGAGACCGGGAACTCCCAGCCGAAGATGCTGTTCTCGGCCGACGACTCGGCGAAGATCGACAGCGTGGAGCCGCCCTGGTCGTAGATCATCCAGAAGACGGCCGCTGCGACGAAGAACCAGATGTACGCGGACATCTTCGACTGCTCGTCACGGTCCAGCGACTTGTCGCGCTTGATCCGGGCGATGACCCAGATCGGGATGATCAGGCCGATGAGCGTGAGCGGGACCAGGATCCAGTTCAGCGTGTAGTGGCCGGAGAAGCCGACGACGCCGTAGAAGACCACGGAGACGGCCAGCCACAGCAGACCCTTGCGCAGGGTCGAGGCCTTCTCCTCGGCGGAAAGCGGCGTCGGGACGACGTCGGAGCGCGAGTCGAGGTGGCGGCGGCCCATCAGGAACTGCGCCAGGCCCAGTGCCATGCCGAGCGCGGCGAGCGCGAAGCCCAGGTGCCAGTCGACGTTCTCGCCAATGGTGCCGATGACCAGCGGAGCGGCGAAGGCGCCCACGTTGATGCCGATGTAGAAGACGGTGAAACCGCCGTCGCGGCGCGGGTCGTCGGGGCCCCGGTAGAGGTGGCCGACCATCGTCGAGATGTTGGCCTTCAGCAGACCCGAGCCGATCGCCACGAGACCGAGGCCCGCGTAGAAGGTGCCGGAGGAGGGCAGCGCCAGCGTCAGGTGGCCGAGCATGATGACCAGTCCGGCGACGGCGACGGTCTTGCGGGGGCCGAGCACGCGGTCCGCGAACCAGCCACCGGGGAGGGTGAGCAGGTACACGAGCGACAGGTACACCGAGTAGATCGCGGTCGCGGTGGTCGCGCTCAGGTTCAGGCCGCCGGGTGCGACCAGGTAGAGCGGAAGCAGCGCCCTCATGCCGTAGTAGGAGAATCGCTCCCACATCTCGGTCATGAAGAGTGTGGCCAGTCCGCGGGGGTGGCCGAAGAAGGTCTTTCCGGAACCGGGGGTACCCGGCGAGACCGAGTCCTTCGTCAGGCTGGACGCCATGGTCGTTCCTTGCTGGTCGGGACGCGCCGCTGGAGCGGATGGGATTGCGCGCCCGGTGGGGGGAGGCGGCCGGCACCGGCGGGACGTCCGTCCCGCCCCACGCCCACGGGGAGTCCGCTCCTTCGAGGTCGGAGCGGTGGACGACGACCACCGGGATCCACGCCCGTCGCGCGGTCTCGCGCTCGGGGGCCGGCCCACAGGTCATTCCTTTCAAGGCTGGTAGACACCAGCCCGCACACAAAAGAGACCTTCAGCGTGAAGCTCCCGCCAAAGGTCCCTGTGTGGTGCTACAGGCGTCTGGCCACCATAAGGCCACACGCTGGGGCAATGCCGCATATGGCATGACTTGAGAGATGGATCACAGGTGTGGATGGAACCATGCATCTGAATCGAAGGCTGTTCATGGATTTACATCCTCAACCCCCAGGATTGCATGCCCATCGCGTCTCCACCGTGCCTCCGTCGGGCGCCCATCGCGCCTCCATCACGTGTCCGTCGGGCGCCCATCGCGCCTCCATCACGTGTCCGTCGGGCGCCCATCGCGCCTCCATCACGTGTCCGTCGCAGGCTCATCGCACGTCCCGTGCGGTCCTGGACGGTCACGGATGTCGATCACCCTCACTGCGCTGGTCCGCAGCGGACTACCATCACTTCATGACCCGAGTACTGCTCGCCGAGGACGACGCGTCCATCTCGGAGCCCCTGGCTCGCGCCCTGCGCCGAGAGGGGTACGAGGTTGAGGTACGCGAGGACGGACCCACCGCGCTCGACGCCGGCATCCAGGGCGGTATCGATCTGGTCGTACTCGACCTCGGGCTGCCCGGTATGGACGGTCTGGAGGTGGCCCGGCGGCTGCGCGCCGAGGGGCAGACCGTGCCGATACTCATCCTGACCGCGCGCGCCGACGAGGTGGACACCGTCGTCGGTCTTGACGCGGGCGCCGACGACTACGTCACCAAGCCGTTCCGCCTCGCCGAGCTGCTGGCCCGGGTCCGGGCCCTGCTGCGGCGCGGTGCGTCCGAGCCCCAGCAGCCGCCCGCCACGCACGGGGTGCGTATCGACGTCGAGTCGCACCGGGCGTGGATGGGCGACGAGGAGCTTCAGCTGACGGCCAAGGAGTTCGACCTGCTCCGGGTGCTCGTCCGGGACGCCGGCCGGGTCGTCACACGCGACCAGCTGATGCGCGAGGTCTGGGACACCACGTGGTGGTCGTCCACCAAGACCCTCGACATGCACATCTCCTGGCTGCGCAAGAAGCTGGGCGATGACGCCGCGAATCCGCGGTACATCGCGACGGTACGAGGAGTGGGTTTCCGCTTCGAGAAGAGTTAGCCGCTTCGCTCCGCTGGGTTCGGCCGGGGTCGCCTAGGCGCCGGTGTGTCTCGGGAGGCGGGGCGGCTGCGGGCCGGTGAGGGCTTGTCGCGCGGTCCCCCGCGCCCCCAAGGGGCGCCGCGAGCCACACCGGTTCGCCCAGTCATCTGCCCGGAGGGCCCTGTGCGTCGCCGTCTCATCAACTCCACGCTGGCCGTCGTGCTGGTCGTGATCGCCGTGTTCGGGGTCTCGCTCGTCATCGTCGAGACCCGCACGATCAGCAACAGCGCCCAGGAACGGGTGGACTCCGAGGCGGTACGGCTGGTCAGCATCGTCGACAGCCGCATCCTGGGCAAGGAACAGATCAACGCCGCTGTCCTCAAGGACCAGGTAACGGGGGACCGGTTCGCGCGCATCAAGATCCCGGGCCGCGACACGATCAACATCGGCACCGAGCCCACCGGTGACGTCATCACGTCCACCCGCAAGGGCGAGGAGGGCGAGACGGTCATCGTGGAGGAGGCGCGCTCGGCGGTCACCCGTGAGGTCGGCCGGACGCTTCTGATCATCGCCGCGGTGGCCCTGCTCGCGGTGATCGCCGCCGTACTCCTAGCGGTGCGCCAGGCCAACCGGCTCACCTCTCCGCTGACCGACCTCGCTGAGACCGCGGAGCGGCTCGGCTCGGGGGACCCCCGGCCGCGTCACAAGCGGTACGGAGTTCCGGAGCTGGACCGGGTCGCGGACGTGCTGGACAGCTCGGCCGAGCGCATCGCCCGCATGCTGACGGCCGAGCGGCGTCTGGCGGCGGACGCCTCGCACCAGCTGCGGACGCCGCTGACTGCGCTGTCCATGCGGCTGGAGGAGATCACGCTCACCGACGACCTGAGCACGGTGAAGGAGGAGGCGGCCATCGCGCTGGGGCAGGTCGAGCGCCTCACCGACGTGGTGGAACGGCTGCTGACGAACGCCCGCGACCCGCGCACCGGCTCCGCCGTCACCTTCGATCTCGACGAGGTCATCAAGCAGCAGCTCGCGGAGTGGCGCCCGGCCTACCGCAACGCGGGCCGCGCCATCGTCAGCTCCGGCAAGCACCATCTGCAGGCCGTCGGGACGCCCGGAGCCGTGGCCCAGGTCCTTGCCGCGCTGATCGAGAACTCGCTGATGCACGGCGGTGGCACGGTCGCCCTGCGCACCCGTGTCACCGGCAACCAGGCCGTGATCGAGGTCACCGACGAGGGGTCGGGTGTGCCGGCCGACCTGGGTGCGCGGATCTTCGAGCGGGCCATCAGCGGGCGCAACTCCACGGGCATCGGTCTCGCCGTGGCCCGCGACCTCGCGGAGGCCGACGGGGGGCGTCTGGAGATGCTCCAGGCGCAACCGCCGGTGTTCGGGCTGTTCCTGTCGCGTACGCCTCTTCGGCGACCGTCGGAAGGGGAGGAGCCCACGGTGCGTTAGCGCTCCACTGCGGTTCCGCTGCAGCACCGCTCTGGCTCCACGGGGCCGCTGTGGCCGGGCAGACGGGACTTTCGAAACACGCCCTAGCGGACGCGCTGTACCTGGCGGAACGGGCGGGTCGTGCGGTCCTCTTCCTCTTCCTGTTCCTGCTGTTCCTGCTGTTCCTGCGCGTAGGCCTGACGGGGTTTGTCGAGGTAGGCCCCCGGGTCCTCCAGGAATGATTCGGCGCCGGCCACGGCCTCACGGGCGGGGACGACCCGGAACACCCAGGTGCGGTAGGACCAGAAGCGGAAGAGCGTCGCGATCCCGATGCCGACGAACTTGAAGACGTTGCTCGCCAGGGGGCTGTCGAGGCCCAGTCCGTACGTGGCGGCGAAGAGGATGCCGTTCTCGATGACGAGGCCGACCGCGCTGAACAGCACGAACAGCGTCAGCTCCTTGGTGCGGCCACTCTTGTCACGGTCGCGGTACGTGAAGTAGCGGAAACCGATGTAGTTCGAGACGATCGAGACGACCGTGGCGATCACACTGGCCCGGACGACCTGGAGATCAGTGGTGCTGCGTACCAGGTTGAAGATGATCAGGTTGACGAGCAGGCCGGCCCCGCCGACCGCGCCGAACTTGGCGGCTTCCCTGGTCAAACGGTCGATTCGCATACGGACGGCGCTGGCCGGCCGGGCATGAGCCCTGCGTTTATCACCTTTGCCCATGGTGTCGCCCAGCCCCCGTCTCGTCGGATACGCCATTTTCGTCAACCTTCGTCGACTCCGCCATGCTAACCAGCGGATTCCCACGGTGCCCGGCCCGCACTCGAAGATGTGTCCGTGATGTGACGAACATGGTGACGAATGCGGCGACGGACCTGCGGAACTTCCGATGATCATGCGTGCGACAGGGGTGGCTCGATATGGCCGATACCCTGGGGGTGTGACGTTCCCGGTAGTCGGCATGGTCGGCGGGGGGCAGCTCGCTCGTATGACACACGAGGCGGGCATCCCGCTCGGCATCAGGTTCAAGCTCCTCAGTGACACCCCCCAGGATTCTGCGGCGCAGGTGGTCAGCGAGGTCGTCGTCGGCGACTATCGCGACCTCGACACGCTGCGGACCTTCGCGCGGGGCTGCGACGTGATCACTTTCGATCACGAACACGTACCCACCGAGCATCTGCGGGCACTGGAGGCGGACGGCATCCCCGTGCGCCCCGGCCCCGACGCGCTCGTGCACGCCCAGGACAAGGGGGTGATGCGCGCGAAGCTCGTCGAGATCGGCGTGCCGTGCCCACGGCACCGGATCGTGAGCGATCCCGCGGACGTGGCGGCCTTCGCGGCGGAAGGGCTCCCCGGCGGCGCCGAGGGGGACGGCTTCCCGGTCGTCCTCAAGACCGTCCGCGGCGGCTACGACGGCAAGGGCGTGTGGATCGTACGGTCCGCGGCCGAGGCCGAGAACCCCTTCCGGGCCGGCGTCCCGGTCCTCGCCGAGGAGAAGGTCGACTTCGTACGCGAGCTGGCCGCCAACGTCGTACGGTCGCCGCACGGCCAGGCCGTGGCCTACCCGGTGGTCGAGTCCCAGCAGGTCGACGGGGTCTGCGACACGGTGATCGCGCCCGCGCCCGGCATCTCGGAGGGGCTCGCGCTCCGGGCGGAGGAGCTGGCCCTGCGCATCGCGAAGGAACTCGGCGTCGTCGGTCACCTCGCCGTGGAGCTCTTCGAGACGAGGGACGGCCGCATCCTCGTCAACGAACTGGCCATGCGCCCGCACAACTCCGGCCACTGGACCCAGGACGGCGCGAGCACCTCCCAGTTCGCCAACCACGTCCGCGCGGTCCTGGACCTGCCGCTGGGCGACCCGCGCCCGCGCGCGCCGTGGACGGTCATGGTGAACGTCCTGGGCGGCGACTACCCCGACATGTACTCCGCGTACCTGCACTGCATGGCGCGCGACCCCCAGCTCAAGATCCACATGTACGGAAAGGACGTGAAGCCCGGCCGCAAGGTGGGCCACGTCAACACCTACGGCGACGATCTGGACGACGTGCTGGAGCGCGCCCGTCACGCAGCCGGCTACCTCAGAGGAACGATCACCGAATGAGCCCTGTCGTAGGCATTGTCATGGGGTCGGACTCCGACTGGTCCGTCATGGAGGCGGCCGCGCAGGCCCTCGACGAGTTCGAGATCGCGTACGAGGTCGACGTGCTCTCCGCGCACCGGATGCCCCGCGAGATGATCGCGTACGGCGAGGAGGCGGCCGGACGCGGCCTGAAGGTGCTCATCGCGGGTGCGGGCGGCGCCGCACATCTGCCCGGCATGCTCGCCTCGGTCAGCCCGCTGCCCGTGATCGGCGTACCGGTCCCGCTGAAGTACCTGGACGGCATGGACTCGCTGCTGTCGATCGTCCAGATGCCGGCCGGTGTCCCGGTCGCCACGGTGTCGGTGGGCGGCGCGCGCAACGCGGGTCTGCTCGCCGCACGCATCCTGGCCACGCACGACGAGGAACTCCTCGGCAAGATGCGTGACTTCCAGCAGGAACTGAACGACCAGGCCACCGAGAAGGGCAGGCGACTGCGCTCCAAGGTGGAGAGCGGCGCGGGCAACGGCTTCGGCTTCGGGAAGTGACGGACATGCCCTCTCTGGACGACACCCACGCACTCCTCTCCGGCGCCCGCGCGTTTCTCGCCGAGTTCCCCGTGGTCGACGGGCACAACGACCTCCCCTGGGCGCTGCGCGAGCAGGTCCGCTACGACATCGGCGCCCGCGACATCGCCCACGACCAGAGCGCGCATCTGCACACCGACCTGGCCCGACTGCGCGCGGGCGGCGTCGGCGCGCAGTACTGGTCGGTCTACGTGCGCTCGGACCTGCCCGGCGCGGTCACCGCGACGCTCGAACAGATCGACTGCGTACGGCAGCTGATCGAGCGCTACCCGGCCGACCTGCGCGGTGCCCTGACCGCCGCCGACATGGAGGCGGCGCGTGCCGAGGGCCGGATCGCCTCGCTGATGGGCGCCGAGGGCGGGCACTCGATCGACAACTCCCTCGCCACGCTGCGGGGGCTGTACGAGCTGGGGGTCCGCTACATGACCCTCACCCACAACGACAACATCGCGTGGGCGGACTCGGCGACGGACGACCCGGCCGTCGGCGGCCTGTCGCCCTTCGGCCACGTGGTCGTACGCGAGATGAACCGGCTGGGCATGCTGGTGGACCTCTCCCATGTGGCCGCCACGACCATGCGGGCCGCGCTGGACACGTCGGTCGCGCCGGTGATCTTCTCCCACTCGTCCTCGCGCGCGGTCTGCGACCATCCGCGCAACATCCCGGACGACGTACTGGAGCGCCTGCCTGCCAACGGCGGGGTGGCGATGGTGACGTTCGTGCCGAAGTTCGTCCTCCAGGCCGCCGTCGACTGGACGGAGGCCGCGGACGAGAACATGCGCGAGCGGGGCTTCCACCACCTCGACTCGACCGCCGAGGCGATGAAGGTCCACCGCGCCTTCGAGGAGTCCAACCCCCGCCCCGTCGCGACCGCTTCGACCGTCGCCGACCACCTCGACCACATGCGCGAGGTGGCGGGCGTCGACCACCTCGGCATCGGGGGCGACTACGACGGCACGGCGTTCACCCCTGAGGGCCTGAACGACGTCTCCGGCTACCCGAATCTGATCGCGGAGCTCCTGCACCGCGGCTGGTCGAAGCCGGACCTCGCCAAGCTGACCTGGCAGAACTCGGTACGGGTGCTGGGCGCGGCGGAGGACGTGGCACGCGACGAGCAGTCCCGCAGGGGCCCGTCGAACGCGACCCTGGAGCAACTGGACGGCTAGCCGTCCTGGACCCTAGGTGTCGAGTGTGGCCGGGTGCCCCAGGAGCATGGTCGGGGCGCCCTGCACGCGCGTGAGGAACACGGTCGCGGAGTGGGGTCCCTGCGGCTTCACCTTGCGCCGCAGCTCCTCCGGCTCGACCGCCGATCCGCGCTTCTTGACGGTCAGGATGCCGACCTCGCGCTGCCGCAGGAGGGCCTTCAGTTTCTTGACGCCGAAGGGGAGCTGGTCGGTGATCTCGTAGGCGGTGGCGTACGGGGTGGCCGTCGCGGAGTCGGCGGTGACGTAGGCGATCGTCTCGTCGACCAGCCCTCCGCCGTCCAGTTCCGTGGCGACCTCGGCGACGAGATGGGCACGGATGACGGCGCCGTCGGGCTCGTACAGGAAACGCCCCACGGGCCGCACTCCGGGATCGGGCAGTCCGCGGCCGAGGAGGGTGCGCGGTCCGGGCAGCAGGGTCGCGCGGACGGATCCCGCCTCCCGCGTACCGAACCACAGCACCGCCTCCTTCACGTCCCCGGAGTCCGAGATCCACTCGGCCCCTGCCTCGGCGGGGACGGCCTCGTGAGGAATGCCGGGGGCGACCTTCAGCGCGGCGAGAGGTGCCTTCCGGGCAGCCTGGACCGCCCACGACAGCGGCGGTGAGTAGGCCTCGGGATCGAAGATCCGCCCCCGCCCGCCCCGGCGCCCCGGATCCACGAACACGGCGTCGTACCCGGTGGTGTCGACCGCCGTGACATCCGCCTCGCGCACCTCGATCAGTCCGGCCAGCCCGAGCGCCTCGGCGTTCGCCCGGGCCACGGCCGCGGTCAGCGGGTCCCGGTCGACGGCGAGGACCCGGATGCCGGCCCTGGCGAGCGCGAGCGCGTCACCGCCGATGCCGCAGCACAGGTCGGCCACGGACCGCACCCCGAGCTCCTGGAAACGCGCGGCACGGTACGCGGCCACGCTCGCCCGGGTCGACTGCTCCACGCCGTTCGGCGTGAAGTACATCCGGGCCGCGTCCGCCGCGCCGAACTTCGCGACGGCCCGCTGCCGCAGCCGCGCCTGCGCGAGCGCGGCCGAGACGAGTCCGACGGGGTGCTCGCGCCGCAGCCGGGTCGCCACGGCCAGTTCCCGGGCCGGTTCGGTGTCGCGCACCTCGTCGAGGAGGGCACGCCCCTCGGACGTGAGCAGGGTGGCGAAGGAGGCCAGTGGATCGAGGTCGTTCACCGCCCCATTGTGAGCCAGTCGGTGGACGGCACGCGCGCGACGGCGGTGTCGGAGCAGGGGAGGGGGCTTTGACCTGGGAGTATCCGGCCCCATGCGACTTGTACGACAAAACGACAGTAATAATGAAGAAAGGGGCGTGGTAGGCCCCGCCAAAGGGCCGCGGGGGGTTGCGATCCGGCCGTCCCGCGCAGGACGCGCCACTCTCGTCCTGCTGACAGTCGCCGCGTTGGCCGGCGGCTGCTCGGACACGAGGCCCGGCCCCACCGGCGTCGACCCGGCCGCAGGCCAACAGGCAGCCACCGAGCCGGGCCAGGAGGCAGCCGCCGAGCCGGGCCGGCAGACAGCTTCCGGGCCAGGCCGGCAGCGGACTTCCCGCGCCGCCACGGCGAAGAAGTGGGGGCTGGCCGAACCCCCGCTGCCCGCACCCCCCGCCCCGGCGAGGAAGCCGCACATCGACACCCGTAAAGGCTTCGCGGTGGAGGACCACGAAGGGCTGCCGCCCGTCTTCACGACCATCCCCACCAAGGACAAGGTCGTCTTCCTCACCCTCGACGACGGCGCCGAGAAGGACCCCGTGTTCTTGCGCATGATGAGCGAACTGAAGATCCCGTACACCGCCTTCCTCAGCGACTACCTCATCAAAGAGGACTACGGATACTTCAAGAAGATGCAGGCCAACGGCGTGGTCCTGAACAACCACACTCTCCACCACCGCTATCTGCCGGACCTCTCGTACGCCGCGCAGAAACACGAGATCTGCGGCATGCAGAAGGTGATCAGAAAGCGGTACGGCAAACGCCCGGCCCTCTTCCGCCCGCCCTTCGGCAACTACAACGAGGACACCCTGCGTGCGGCCGGGTCCTGCGGCATCAAGGCGGCGCCCCTCTGGAACGAGGAGGTCTTCGTCGACCACTGGGAGTACCGGGAGTGGGACCGCGACCTGCACCCCGGAGACATCGTTCTCAGCCACTTCCGCGGCAAGGAGGACTGGGAGGGCACGATGCCCGACATGGTCCGCCGCTTCATGAAACTGGTCACCGGCAAGGGGTACGCGGTGGCACGCCTGGAGGACTACCTGTGAGGCAGCGGGGGACCGCCGCCGCACTGCTCGCCGGCGCGCTCTGCCTCTCCGCCTGTCTCTCCGGCTGTGCCCAGTCCGTCGACCCCATCGAGAGACTGGGCAAGAAGGCCGCGCAGAAGGTACGCACGCACGGGCCCCCCGTGGACGCGTACCGCCGCTGGGGCCTGAGCGACCCGCTCGCCCCGGCACCGGACCCGTCCGGCCGGCGGCCCGCCGCACGCGCCGCGGGGCCCGGCCTGCCGCCTGTCGTGGACCGCGTACCGACCCGCGACAAGGTCGTCTTCCTGACCTTCGAAGACGGCGTCGAGAAGGATCCGCGGTTCGTCGACATGGTGCGTGAACTGCGGCTTCCGGTCAGCGTGTTCCTCACGGACAGCGTCGTCGGGCCGGGATACGCCCACTTCGGGCGGCTGCGCGCGGTCGGCGCGAGCGTGCAGAACCGCACCCTCGACCACCCGTACCTGCCGGGCCTGCCGTACGCGGGCCAGCGGGCCGAGATCTGCGGCCAGCAGGAGAAGCTCAAACAGCGCTTCGGTATCCGCCCCCGCCTCTTCCGGCCGCCCTACGGCGACTACAACGACGACACCCTGCGCGCCGCGGCCGACTGCGGGATCGCCGCGATCGTCCTCTGGCGCGACGAGGACCCGCTCCGCCCGGGCGACATCCTCCACTGCCCCGAGGGCCGGAACGGTACGAGTCTCACGGGGACGACGACCGCGACCTTGAAGCGCATCCAGGAGGACGGCCTCACGGTGGCGCGCCTGGAGGACTACCTGTAGCCGGTTTTCCGCAGTGGGTTCTCCGCAACCGGTTCTCCGTAGCGGGTTCTCCGCAACCGGTTCTCCACTGTCCGCAGGGCCGCTCAGGCCCGCCGAATCCTCCCCGTCCGACGGAGGCAACTGGCACTCCGCTTGACCGAGTGCTAATCGCGGTCATAGTGTCAGCTCTGGCACTCACCGCAGGAGAGTGCCAATAGCGACGGGCAGGTCCGGCACCCGCGACGACGGATCCACCTGGTCGCCACCTCAGACAGTTAACCCCGTAATCTCCGAAGGGGGAGGTCGGATAGTGACGACCACCAGCTCCAAGGTTGCCATCAAGCCGCTCGAGGACCGCATTGTGGTCCAGCCGCTCGACGCCGAGCAGACCACGGCTTCTGGCCTGGTCATTCCGGACACCGCGAAGGAGAAGCCCCAGGAGGGCGTCGTCCTTGCCGTAGGCCCGGGCCGCTTCGAGAACGGCGAGCGTCTTCCGCTCGACGTCAAGACCGGCGACATCGTGCTGTACAGCAAGTACGGCGGCACCGAAGTGAAGTACAACGGCGAGGAGTACCTCGTCCTCTCGGCTCGCGACGTGCTCGCGATCATCGAGAAGTAATTCACCCAGGTTTGCTTTGAACTGCGCCCCTGGCCCCCGCGAGTACTGAACACGAGTACTAAAAAGCCGGGTGCTGGGGGCGCTGTTCGTTTTTTCGAGAGGACTGAATCAGCTCCATGGCGAAGATCCTGAAGTTCGACGAGGACGCCCGTCGTGCCCTCGAGCGCGGCGTCAACAAGCTTGCCGACACGGTGAAGGTGACGATCGGCCCCAAGGGCCGCAACGTCGTCATCGACAAGAAGTTCGGCGCCCCCACCATCACCAACGACGGCGTCACCATCGCCCGCGAGGTCGAACTCGACGACCCGTACGAGAACCTCGGTGCCCAGCTGGTGAAGGAGGTGGCGACCAAGACCAACGACATCGCGGGTGACGGTACGACCACCGCCACCGTGCTGGCCCAGGCGCTCGTACGCGAGGGCCTGAAGAACGTCGCCGCCGGCGCGTCCCCCGCCCTCCTCAAGAAGGGCATCGACGCGGCCGTCGCCGCGGTCTCCGAGGAGCTCCTCGCGACCGCGCGCCCGATCGACGAGAAGTCCGACATCGCGGCCGTCGCCGGTCTGTCCGCCCAGGACAGCCAGGTCGGCGAGCTCATCGCCGAGGCGATGGACAAGGTCGGCAAGGACGGTGTCATCACCGTCGAGGAGTCCAACACCTTCGGTCTGGAGCTGGACTTCACCGAGGGCATGGCCTTCGACAAGGGCTACCTGTCGCCCTACATGGTGTCCGACCAGGAGCGTATGGAGGCCGTCCTCGACGACCCGTACATCCTGATCCACCAGGGCAAGGTCTCCTCGATCCAGGACATGCTGCCCCTCCTGGAGAAGGTCATCCAGACCAACGCCTCGAAGCCGCTGCTGATCATCGCCGAGGACGTCGAGGGCGAAGCCCTGTCGACCCTGGTCGTGAACAAGATCCGCGGCACCTTCAACGCGGTGGCCGTCAAGGCCCCGGGCTTCGGCGACCGCCGCAAGGCCATGCTCGGTGACATCGCCACGCTCACCGGCGCCACGGTCATCGCCGAGGAGGTCGGCCTCAAGCTCGACCAGGTCGGCCTGGACGTGCTGGGCACCGCCCGCCGCGTGACCGTCACCAAGGACGACACGACGCTCGTCGACGGCGGCGGCAACAGCGCCGACGTGGCCGGCCGGGTCAACCAGATCAAGGCCGAGATCGAGTCCACGGACTCCGACTGGGACCGCGAGAAGCTCCAGGAGCGCCTCGCGAAGCTGGCCGGCGGCGTGTGCGTGATCAAGGTCGGCGCCGCCACCGAGGTGGAGCTGAAGGAGAAGAAGCACCGCCTGGAGGACGCCATCTCCGCGACCCGCGCCGCGGTCGAGGAGGGCATCGTCTCCGGTGGTGGCTCCGCGCTCGTCCACGCCGTGAAGGTCCTTGAGGGCAACCTCGGCAAGACCGGCGACGAGGCCACCGGTGTCGCCGTCGTCCGCAAGGCCGCCGTCGAGCCGCTGCGCTGGATCGCCGAGAACGCCGGCCTGGAGGGTTACGTCATCACCTCCAAGGTCGCCGAGCTCGACAAGGGCCAGGGCTTCAACGCCGCGACCGGCGAGTACGGCGACCTGGTCAAGGCCGGCGTCATCGACCCGGTCAAGGTCACGCGTTCCGCGCTCGAGAACGCTGCCTCCATCGCCTCCCTGCTCCTCACGACCGAGACCCTGGTCGTCGAGAAGCCGGCCGAGGAAGAGGGCGACGCGGGCCACGGCGGTCACGGCCACTCCCACTAAGCGCCGCCAGGCACTTACGGACACCTGCTCGGGCTGTACGTCCAGGTAGGCGCCCGGCGAAGGCCCGGTACCCCGTCTCGGCGGGGGCCGGGCCTTCGTGCTGTCGCGTCGATGTCACCGGGTAACGGCAATACGGGGGCCACTTCGGTCCGTAACACCGGACCTGCTCCGGTCCGTAGCACCGGGCTCGCTCCGGTCCGTAACACCAGGCTCACTTCGGCCCGTACTTCCGGCCCGCCTTCGAGCTGATCCCGCTCGCCAGCCCCCGCGGGGCCACCTTCGTCAGGCCCGCCAGGACCTTGTAGCGCGTGTCCGGAATGGACAACGACCTGCCCCGCGCCAGGTCGGCCAGTCCGGCCGCGACCACCTTGTCGGCGTCCAGCCACATCCAGCCGGGGATGTTGTCCGTGCCCATCCCGGCCCGCTCGTGGAACTCGGTCCGCACGAAGCCGGGGCACATCGCCATCAGCCGGACTCCGCTGCCCGCCAGGTCCTTCGCCACGCCCTGCGTGAACTGCACGACCCACGCCTTCGACGCCCCGTACGTACCGCGCGGCGTGAACGCGGCCATCGACGCCACGTTGACCACACCGCCGCGCCCGCGCTCCCGCATGGACTCGGCCGCCGCCGACGTCAGCCGGAGCACCGCCTCGCAGTGCACCTTGAGCATCCGCAGCTCGTCCGCCATCGGTACGTCCAGGTAGAGACCCTTGTTGCCGAAGCCCGCGTTGTTGACGAGCAGGTCGACCGCGCTCTTGCGGTCCGAGAGGCGGGCGGCCACCGCCTCGATGCCCTCGTCCGTCGCCAGATCCGCCGTCAGTACCTCCGCCTCGATGCCGTGCCGGTCGTGCAGTTCCGTCGCCTGCTCGCCGAGCCGCTCGGTGTCCCGCGCCACCAGCACGAGGTTGTGCCCGTCGGAGGCCAGCCGCCGTGCGAAGGCGGCACCGATGCCTGCGGTCGATCCCGTAATCAGAGCCGTTGTCATGGCCCAAGGTTAGTGACCTGTCGCATGCTCTCCCTGTCGCGCGCGAGCCGGAAGAGCATGCGCTGTCGGCGTGGGTGCCACGGTCACGCCCCGCCACCGCCGTACTACTGGCCGTACTACTGGCCGTACTGCTCGCCGTGCTTCTCGATGTACTTCAGCGCCATCTCACGCGCCGCCGGGTGCAGGGCGTCCCCCGCCGCCAACACTCGCGGCAGCAGCGTCCGTTCGATCGTGACCGCGCGGAACTGGAGGGCGGTGGTCACCTCGTGGTCCGGCCGGTGCACGATCTCGATCGGATCGCCCGCCCGTATCTCCCCGGGCTCGATCACCCGCAGGTACGCGCCGGTCGCCCCCTTCTGCGTGAACCGCCTGACCCACCCCTTCTCACCGAGGTGGCCCTGGAAGGTGAGGCAGGGAATCCGCCCGGAGGTCACTTCGAGAACGACCTCGGAGCCGACGCGCCAGCGCTCCCCGATCTTCGCCCCGGACACGTCGATCCCCTCCGTCGTGAGGTTCTCGCCGAACATTCCGCTGGTCAGGGGCCGCCCCAACTCGCGTTGCCAGTCGTCCAGGTCCTCGCGCGCGAAGGCGTACACGGCCTGGTCGTCCCCGCCGTGGTGCCGCAGCTCGCACACGGCGTCCCCGGCGAGACCGCTCCCGCCGACGCCCGCGGGGCCGGGAGCGGTCACCCGCACCGGACCGTCCACCGGCCGCTTGTCTATCCCGGTCAGGCCCTCGGCCTGGCTCGTGTAGTCGACGGCCTCGGGCCGGCCCAGATTCAGAGAGAGAAGCTTCATGACGGCACGCTAGGCGATGCGAGCCAAAGCGGCGACGCGATATTCGTCGCCATACCCAAGATTCGCTTATGCTCGGAGAGTGATCGAGGCCCGCCATCTGCGCGTCCTGCGCGCCGTCGCCGCCACCGGCTCCTTCTCGGCGGCGGGGCGCGAACTGGGCTGCACGCAGCCCGCCGTCAGCCAGCAGATGAAGGCACTTGAGTCCTCCGTCGGTACGCCGCTCCTGATCCGCACGGGCCGTGAGATGCGTCTGACCCAGGCCGGCGAGGCCCTCGTCCGGCATGCCGCGGGCATCATCGCCGGCCTCACCGCCGCGGAGGAGGAGGTCGCCGCGATCGCGGGCCTGCGGGCGGGCCGGGTGCGCCTGGTCTCGTTTCCCAGCGGCAGCTCCACGCTCGTACCGACCGCGCTCGCCGCACTGCGCGCCGCGCACCCCGGCACGCGGGTCTCCCTGGAGGAGGCCGAGCCGCCGCGCTCCGTCGAAATGCTGCGCGAGGGCGACTGCGACGTGACGCTCTCCTTCCGGTACGCGATCGCGGCGGGCTCCGAGGAGTGGGACGGCCTGGTGATCCGCCCGCTGCTCGCCGACCGGCTCGTCGGTCTGGTCCCCGAGGGGCATCGGCTGGCCCGGGCGGGAGTGGTCGCCATCGGCGATCTCGCCGACGAGCCGTGGATCGCCGGCTGCCCCCGCTGCCGGGGCCAGCTGGTGGAGGTCTGCGAGAGCGCGGGCTTCACACCCCGTATCGACTTCGCGACCGACGACTATCCGGCGGTGGTCGGCCTGGTCGGAGCCGGGCTCGGGGTCGCGGTCCTGCCGGAGCTGGCCATCGAGTCCGTCCGGCCCAAGGGCGCACGCACGGTGACGGTGGAGCCCGCTTTGCGACGCGAGATCGTCGCGCTCACACTGCCGGATCTGGCACAGGTGCCCGCCGTGGCGGCCACGCTGGACCAGCTGGAGCGAGCCGCGGCCCGTCTACGGAGCGAGAGGAGCGAGAGGAGCAAGAGGGGCGAGAGGGGTGAGAGGTACGCAGTGGGGGACGAAAAGTAGGGGCTCGGGTGGGCGCACCCATTGGAGAAACGTTCCTTCAGTGGAGTGTCCGGTGGTGTGCGTCAGGGGTCTGACGGGTCGCCCCCGCTCGACGCCGAGACCAGGCGGTTGCGCGCCCGCCCCATGAGTTCTTCGCGCTCGTCCTCGGTGAGGCCGCCCCACACGCCGTACGGCTCGCGTACCGCCATGGCGTGCGCCGCGCACTCGGCTCGCACCGGGCACCTCATGCAGACCTCTTTGGCCGAGTTCTCGCGAGCGCTCCGTGCCGCACCGCGTTCGCCCTCGGGGTGAAAGAAGAGCGAACTGTCGACCCCGCGGCAGGCCGCGAGGAGCTGCCAGTCCCACAGATCCGCGTTGGGTCCGGGAAGGCGGGAGAAATCTGCCATTGCTTTGTCCCCTTGTAGCCGTTTTGGTCGGTTACGTGCCCATCACCGTACATCTACGATCTAAGGAGATGAAAATATGACTCATTGAGAACCTAGCCTCAAATGCCATCAAATAGAAGGAAAAGCAGCTAAATGGGGCATAGCTTGTGATGAAACCTTGAGGGTCTGCCGCGCTGTCTGCGCCGTGTCCGCGCCCTCACGTAGAGTGCCGAAGGTGGTTCAAGGCCCCGTAACTCTTTCGAGTGACCGTCGTTGAGTGTGCGAGGCGGTTGAAAAGAACAAGCGCTCGGGCAAGCGTCCGAGACGGTCGACCGCACAGGTGACGATTTCGTACCAGCCTGGAGGCCCAAGGTGACGCGCATCAGCTGCGGAGGACGGCCATGACATCCGTCCTCGTCTGCGACGACTCCCCGCTTGCCCGAGAGGCGCTCCGCCGCGCGGTGGCGACCGTGCCCGGCGTAGAGCGCGTGACCACGGCGGCCAACGGCGAGGAAGTCCTCCGCCGCTGGGGTGCCGACCGTTCGGACCTGATTCTGATGGACGTACGCATGCCCGGTCTGGGCGGCGTGGAGACGGTCCGGCGGCTGCTGTCCGCCGACCCCGGTGCGCGCATCATCATGCTCACCGTCGCCGAGGACCTGGACGGTGTGGCACTCGCGGTCGCCGCCGGTGCCCGCGGCTATCTCCACAAGGACGCCTCCCGCGCGGAGTTGCGTGCGACCGTCACCCAGGCTCTCGCCGACCCGACCTGGCGGCTCGCCCCGCGCAGACTCCGGTCGGCCGAGATGGGTGCGGCGCCGACGCTCACAGCGCGTGAGATCCAGGTCCTGGAGGGCATGAGCCACGGCCGGTCGAACGCGGAGATCGGCCGTGAGCTGTTCCTCTCCGAGGACACGGTCAAGACGCACGCCCGCCGGCTCTTCAAGAAGCTCGGCGCCTCGGACCGAGCGCACGCGGTGGCGCTCGGGTTCCGATGGGGCCTGGTCCGGTAGGTGAACCGCCGTGGGGGCGCGGGTTTCCCCGCCCGCCGTCGGGCGGGTGGGGCAGGGCCCGACAGGGGATCGAATGGAGCTGTTCGGGCACCCGATCCCCGTTTCCCGGCGGATGCCGCATCCTTGAGGTGTGGAGTTCCTCGGGAACGAGTCGGTCGAGCGGGAGGGGAGGGCGCAGGAGATGAGTTCCGGCGCACCTGCTCATAACGCTTCGGTGTACAACTACGGACGCGGTGCCACGGATCGAACGACGCCAAGGCACCATGGACCGATGCGTGACGATGAGGCGGCTAATGCCCACGGGGTGATTGGTGCGCTCGTCCATCGCGCGGTCGAGGGTGACGAGCAGGCCACGCACGACCTGCTCGCCCATGTCCATCCGCTCGCCATCCGCTACTGCCGTACGCGTCTGTCCCGGCTTCCGGGCGATGCACGGCACTTCGTGGAGGACCTGGCTCAGGAGGTCTGCGTCGCGGTGCTGCTCGCACTGCCGCGCTACAAGGACACCGGGCGCCCCTTCGAAGCATTCGTCTTCGCCATCGCCGGGCACAAGGTGGCGGATCTGCAGCGGGCCGCGATGCGCCATCCGGGCTCGACGGCCGTGCCGTCGGACGAGATGCCCGAGCGGCCGGACGACTCGCTCGGCCCCGAGGAGCGTGCCCTCCTCAGCAGCGACGCCGCGTGGGCGAAGAAGCTCATGGCCAACCTCCCCGAGAACCAGCGGGAACTTCTCCTGCTGAGGATCGCGGTGGGTCTCACGGCCGAGGAGACGGGGCAGATGTTGGGAATGTCACCCGGCGCCGTCCGGGTCGCCCAGCACCGCGCTCTCAGCCGCTTGCGGGCACTGGCGGAGCAGTAGGCGGGCTCTCCTTTCGCGGGCGGCTCGCACCGGTGGGGCCGGTGCCGCGCCGTGCGAGTTTCCCGCCAGGCCGGTCAGGGCGGCCTTACTCATCGGTAGGGGCGTCGGTACGCGTCGGCACTCGTCAGTACGCATCGGTGCGCGGCGGCGCGCGGTGAACAGAGCAACCATCCGGCCCGTACGAACCTACGAAGCCCAGGGGCGTCCGTAGCCGTGGAATGAGAGAGCCGTGCTTCCCGTTAGCATGGGCATCCGCACCGATCAAGGCCATTTGGGGAAGGTGTCATGACTGCAAACGTCGACGGAGTGCCCGAGAAATTCGCGACACTCGGGCTGACCTACGACGACGTGCTGCTGCTGCCGGGCGCATCGGAAGTACTGCCCAACGCGGTCGACACCTCGTCCCGTATCTCCCGCAACGTGCGCGTGAACATCCCGCTGCTCTCGGCCGCGATGGACAAGGTCACCGAGTCCCGGATGGCGATCGCCATGGCCCGGCAGGGCGGTGTCGGCGTCCTGCACCGGAACCTGTCCATCGAGGACCAGGTCAACCAGGTCGACCTGGTGAAGCGCTCCGAGTCCGGCATGGTCACCGACCCGATCACGGTGCACCCGGACGCGACGCTCGCCGAGGCCGACGCGCTGTGCGCCAAGTTCCGCATCAGCGGCGTCCCCGTCACCGACGGCAACGGCAAGCTGCTCGGCATCGTCACCAACCGCGACATGGCCTTCGAGACCGACCGCTCCCGTCAGGTGCGCGAGGTCATGACCCCGATGCCGCTGGTCACCGGCAAGGTCGGTATCTCCGGGAACGACGCGATGGAACTGCTCCGTCGCCACAAGATCGAGAAGCTGCCGCTGGTCGACGACGCGGGCATCCTCAAGGGCCTCATCACGGTCAAGGACTTCGTCAAGGCCGAGAAGTACCCGAACGCCGCGAAGGACGCCGAGGGCCGTCTCCTCGTGGGCGCCGCCGTCGGCGCCAGCCCCGAGGCGCTGGAGCGGGCCCAGGCGCTCGCCGAGGCCGGTGCGGACTTCCTGATCGTCGACACCTCGCACGGGCACAACAGCAACGCCCTCAACTGGATGGCGAAGATCAAGTCGAGCGTCGGCGTCGACGTGATCGGCGGCAACGTGGCCACCCGTGACGGCGCCCAGGCGCTGGTCGACGCCGGTGTCGACGGCGTCAAGGTGGGCGTGGGACCCGGCTCGATCTGTACGACCCGCGTGGTCGCCGGCATCGGCGTCCCGCAGGTCACCGCCATCTACGAAGCGGCCCTCGCGGCCCGCGCCGCGGGTGTCCCGGTGATCGGCGACGGCGGTCTGCAGTACTCCGGAGACATCGGCAAGGCGCTGGCCGCCGGCGCCGACACGGTGATGCTCGGCAGCCTTCTCGCCGGCTGCGAGGAGTCGCCCGGCGAACTGCTCTTCATCAACGGCAAGCAGTTCAAGTCGTACCGCGGCATGGGTTCCCTCGGCGCCATGCAGTCCCGTGGCCAGGGCAGGTCGTACTCGAAGGACCGCTACTTCCAGGCCGAGGTGGCCTCGGACGACAAGCTCGTTCCCGAGGGCATCGAGGGCCAGGTGCCCTACCGCGGCCCGCTCGCGAACGTGCTGCACCAGCTCGTCGGCGGGCTGCGCCAGACCATGGGCTATGTCGGCGCCGCCTCCATCGACGAGATGGAGACCAAGGGCCGCTTCGTACGCATCACGTCGGCGGGCCTCAAGGAGAGCCACCCGCACGACATCCAGATGACGGTCGAGGCACCGAACTACAGCCGCGGCCAGTAGCCGCAGGCGAAGCCGTGAAGCGGGTGCCACGCGCGCGTGGAGCACGCCCGAGGGCGGTCCCGGAGGCTCCGGGGCCGCCCTCGTCGTATGTGTCGGGGATACTGGAACGCGCAGAAACGAAGAGGGAAAGGCCACACACGTGACTGAGATCGAGATCGGGCGCGGCAAGCGCGGCCGCCGGGCGTACGCCTTCGACGACATCGCCGTCGTCCCGAGCCGCCGTACGCGGGACCCGAAGGAGGTCTCGATCGCCTGGCAGATCGACGCCTACCGCTTCGAGCTGCCGTTCCTGGCGGCTCCCATGGACTCGGTCGTCTCTCCGGCGACCGCCATCCGCATCGGCGAGCTCGGCGGTCTGGGCGTCCTCAACCTCGAAGGCCTGTGGACGAGGCACGAGGACCCGCAGTCGCTCCTCGACGAGATCGTGGAGCTGGACGCCGGGACCGCGACCCGCCGCCTCCAGGAGATCTACGCGGCTCCCATCAAGGAGGAGCTGATCGGGCTGCGCATCAAGGAGGTGCGCGACTCGGGCGTGATCACCGCGGCGGCGCTCTCCCCGCAGCGCACCGCCCAGTTCTCCAAGGCCGTCGTGGACGCGGGCGTCGACATCTTCGTCATCCGCGGTACGACGGTCTCGGCGGAGCACGTCTCGGGCGCCTCCGAGCCGCTGAACCTGAAGCAGTTCATCTACGAGCTGGACGTCCCGGTCATCGTCGGCGGCTGCGCCACGTACACGGCGGCCCTGCACCTGATGCGTACGGGGGCCGCCGGTGTCCTGGTGGGCTTCGGCGGCGGCGCCGCGCACACCACGCGCAACGTGCTGGGCATCCAGGTCCCGATGGCCACCGCCGTCGCCGACGTGGCCGCCGCCCGCCGTGACTACATGGACGAGTCCGGCGGCCGGTACGTGCACGTGATCGCGGACGGCGGTGTCGGCTGGTCCGGCGACCTGCCCAAGGCGATCGCCTGCGGCGCCGACTCGGTGATGATGGGCTCCCCGCTCGCGCGCGCGACGGACGCGCCCGGCCGGGGCCACCACTGGGGCATGGAGGCCGTCAACGAAGAGCTGCCGCGCGGCAAGAAGGTCGACCTCGGTACCGTCGGCACCATCGAGGAGGTCCTCCTGGGCCCCTCGCACACGCCCGACGGCTCCATGAACTTCTTCGGCGCCCTGCGCCGCGCGATGGCCACGACCGGCTACAGCGAGCTCAAGGAGTTCCAGCGGGTCGAGGTCACGGTGGCGGACTCGCAGCACAAGCGGTGACGTGACGCCGCGCTGGGCCTGGCCGGATTCGGCTGGGCCCGGCTCGGCTTGAGCGGACGCACACGAAGGGGCCCGGTCACTCACACGGATGAGTGACCGGGCCCCTTCGTGTGCCCACATCCCCCTGGTGATTGCCCTGGTGGGGGCGCGTTTCGCGTCAGGGGGCGCACGGTTGCCTTCGGGGCGAATGCGCGGGAAACGGCCGTGTCGAGGCGATAACGTCCGTGTTCGGCGCTCCAGTTGTGTGGGCGCCCCCTTCCAAGGACATGGTTCCGGACCCCGGCCCTCGGGGCCCGGCCCGAGTTCCGACGAGCCGCCCACCGGGCCTCTGGGCGGCGTCGTGGAAGGGGGCCGCCCATGGGGCGCCACCGCAAAGCCCACCCGCTGGGACCGGATCCGTCTGTGGACGGTGAAGTGCCGGAGGAGGTGGATTCTGCGGATTTTCGGATGGTGAGCGGCCGCCCCCAAAACAACTAGGGGCGGACACTCCGTGAACCATCCTGGAGCCTGCCGCAGCGCCCCTGCGGTGGGCTCCACCCTTTTTTGCACGGTACCTGATACCGCCGACGAACGGCACGGCACCGCAGTAGGTGAATCCTGCGGATTCTCGGATGCTGAGCGGCCGCCCCCAACTCAACTAGGGGCGGACACTCCGTGAACCATCCTGGAGCCTGCCGCAGTGCCCCTGCGGTGGGCTCCACCTGTTTCCGTACGGTACCGGCGGTGGGAGCCGTTCGCCACCAGCGACAGGGGCTCCGGCCTGCTCGGGCGCCCCCCTTCACAATCTGTGCGCCGCCCCTGTGGGTGTGGCCCCCCGGGTGTCCAGCAACAGTTGCGCCTTCACCGACAGGCCCTGGAGGTCGTATGTGCGGTGCTGCTGGAGCAGGATCGTCAGGTCCGCGTCGGCGGCTGCCTCGTAGAGGGAGTCCACGCGCGGGACCGGGCGGCCGAGGATGCTCCAGGACGGGACGTGCGGGTCGTGGTAGCTGACGGCGGCGCCCAGTTCCATCAGACGGGTCGCGATCTCCTGGGCGGGTGAGCCCTGCTGGTCGGCGTGGTCGGACTTGTAGGTGACCCCGAGGAGCAGCACGCGCGCGCCGCGGGCCGACTTGCCGTGTTCGTTGAGGAGTGCGGCAGCGCGCTGGATGACGTACTTGGGCATGTGGTCGTTGACCTGCTGGGCCAGTTCGACCATGCGCAGGGCTCGGGTCCGCGGGCCCGCGAGGTCCCGTGGGACGGCGTGGCCGCCCAGGCCGGGGCCGGGCCGGAAGGCCTGGAAGCCGAACGGCTTGGTCTCGGCGCAGCGGATGACGTCCCACAGGTCGATGCCCAGGTCGTGGCAGAGGACGGCCATCTCGTTGACCAGGGCGATGTTGACGTGCCGGTAGTTGGTCTCCAGGAGCTGCACGGTCTCCGCCTCGCGGGGTCCACGCGCGCGTACGACCTTGTCGGTGAGGCGGCCGTAGAACGCGGCGGCCGACTCGGTGCAGGCGGGGGTGAGGCCGCCGATGACCTTCGGGGTGTTGGCGGGACCGTGGTCGCGGTTGCCCGGGTCGACCCGGCTGGGCGAGTACGCGAGATGGAAGTCGCGGCCCGCGCGGAGCCCGGAGCCCTTTTCGAGGAGCGGACGGAGGAATTCCTCCGTGGTCCCCGGGTATACGGGAGACTCCAGGATCACCGTGGTGTGGGGGCGCAGGTGTGCGGCCAGGGTGCGGGCGGCGGCGGCCACCTGCCCCAGGTCGAGCGTTCCGTCCGCGCCGGGCGGGGTGGGAGCGCAGATGACGGCGGTGCGTACGCGGGCGAGTTCGGCCGGGTCGGTGGCCTGCCGGAATCCTGTGGAGAGCATCCGGCGCAGACCCGCGGCGGCCAGCGGTGCGGGGTCGCCGCATTCGTAACCGAGGGTGGGGATGCCGGTGGTTGCGGCGGCCTGGGCCAGGGGCAGGCCGAGCTGGCCGAGGCCGATGACGGCGAGATCTGCGGGCATGGCGGTGGGCCGTCCTTCCCTGTAGCCGGTGTGATGTAGCCGGAGTGGGACGAGGGCGCAAGCCCTGTGGACAGAACGGGCGAGCGCAATGTCAGACTAGGAGTAAATATGACCGATTTGCGGGATTGTTTGGTTGCGTTTCTCAGGAAGTCGCCGAGAGATATCCACAGGTGGACCGCCGGTGGTGGCCGATGGCGGGCAACGCGGTCAGAATCTGGGCATGGGGGATGTGAGCAGGGCCTCGCCGTACGGGTGAGCCCGGCGCGACAGACAGCTGGAGGCAACTGTGCGGACAGCGACACTGGGACCGGCGGAGCGCGCCGAGTCACTCGCGGCGATGGCCGAGCGCGAGTTGGATGTGCTCGTCGTGGGAGCGGGCGTGGTCGGCGCGGGCACCGCGTTGGACGCCGTGACCCGCGGCCTGTCCACCGGTCTGGTCGAGGCGCGTGACTGGGCGTCGGGTACGTCGAGCCGGTCGAGCAAGCTGATTCACGGCGGCCTGCGCTATCTGGAGATGCTCGACTTCGCGCTCGTACGGGAGGCGCTGAAGGAGCGCGGACTCCTGCTGGAGCGGCTCGCGCCGCATCTCGTGAAGCCCGTCCCGTTCCTGTACCCCTTGCAGCACAAGGGATGGGAGAGGCTGTACGCCGGCTCGGGCGTCGCGCTCTACGACGCGATGTCGATGGCGCGCGGCCACGGGCGCGGACTGCCGAGGCACCGTCACCTCTCACGGCGTCACGCGCTGCGCGTCGCCCCCGCGTTGAAGAAGGACGCGCTGGTCGGGGCCCTGCAGTACTACGACGCCCAGATGGACGACGCCCGCTATGTGGCGACCCTGGTGCGCACGTCGGCGGCCTACGGAGCGAAGGTCGCCAACCGTGCGCGGGTCACCGGCTTCCTGCGCGAGGGTGAACGGGTCGTCGGTGCCAAGGTGCAGGACGTCGAAGGGGGCGGCGAGTACGAGATCCGCGCCAGGCAGGTGGTCAACGCCACCGGGGTGTGGACGGACGACACCCAGGCGATGGTCGGGGAGCGGGGCCAGTTCCACGTCCGGGCGTCCAAGGGCATCCATCTGGTCGTGCCGAAGGACCGCATCACCTCGACGAGCGGGCTGATCCTGCGCACCGAGAAGTCCGTGCTCTTCGTGATCCCCTGGGGCCGGCACTGGATCGTGGGGACGACGGACACCGAGTGGGACCTGGACAAGGCGCACCCGGCGGCGTCCAGCGCGGACATCGACTACCTGCTGGAGCATGTGAACTCGGTACTCGCGGTGCCGCTGACGCGTGACGACGTAGAGGGTGTGTACGCGGGACTGCGGCCGCTGCTCGCCGGGGAGTCGGACGCCACGAGCAAACTGTCGCGTGAGCACACCGTCGCCCACCCGGTGCCGGGGCTCGTGGTCGTGGCGGGCGGTAAGTACACGACGTACCGGGTGATGGCCAAGGACGCGGTGGACGAGGCGGTGCACGGCCTCGACCAGCGGGTCGCCGAGTGCGTCACCGAGGACATCCCGCTGATCGGCGCCGAGGGCTACCGGGCCCTGTGGAACGCGCGAGCGCGCATGGCCGCACGGACCGGCCTGCACGTGGTGCGCGTGGAGCACCTGTTGAACCGGTACGGGTCACTCGCCGAGGAGGTGCTCGACCTCATCGCCGCGGACGCCTCACTGGGCGATCCGTTGCCCGCGGCCGACGACTATCTGCGCGCCGAGATCGTCTACGCCGCCTCGCACGAGGGGGCGCGCCATCTGGACGACGTGCTGACGCGGCGGACGCGCATCTCGATCGAGACCTTCGACCGGGGCACGCGCAGCGCGCGGGAGGCCGCGGAGCTGATGGCGCCGGTACTGGGCTGGGACAAGGACCAGATCGAGCGCGAGATCGAGCACTACCAGAAGCGGGTGGAGGCGGAGCGGGAGTCGCAGCGCCAGCCGGACGACCTGACGGCCGACGCGGCCCGGCTGGGGGCACCGGACATCGTGCCGCTGTAGGACGCGACGGCCGTCGTGCCCCCACGATGGCCGGCAGGCCGGCAGGCCGGCAGGCCGGCGGGGCGGCAGCCGGGGACCAAATCCCCCTTGTCGCAGCTCATGACGGGCGGCTGTCCGGGCCGAACGGCAGGTGGGGGCCGGATGAAGGGCCTCTCGGGGAAGCGCTGCTTCCGCGAGAGGCACCCGGGGCACCGGACGGTGTCCGAGTGGGGGACAATGAAGGCTCTGTCAGGGCGGGTTGTATGAGGGGACGCATGTCGGAGGCGGAGCGGGCGGGAGAATCCCATAAGGACGAGGGTGGACGTCTCCTCGCCGGGCGGTACCGGTTGGGAGGAGTCCTCGGCCGCGGCGGCATGGGCACCGTGTGGCGGGCGCAGGACGAGACGCTGGGCCGCACGGTCGCAGTGAAGGAACTGCGGTTGCCGCCGCGCACCGACGAGGAAGAGAAGCGGCGACTGATCACACGGACCTTCCGCGAGGCCAAGGCGATCGCGCGGATCCGGAACAACGGCGCGGTGACGGTCTATGACGTCGTCGACGAGGACAACCGGCCGTGGATCGTGATGGAGCTCGTCGAGGGCAAGTCCCTCGCCGAGGTGATCCGTGAGGACGGGCTGCTCACACCCAAGCGCGCGGCCGAGGTGGGGCTGGCCATTCTCGACGTGCTGCGTTCGGCGCACCGCGAGGGCATCCTGCACCGCGACGTGAAGCCGTCGAACGTGCTCATATCCGAGGACGGCCGGGTCGTGCTCACGGACTTCGGCATCGCCCAGGTCGAGGGCGACCCGTCCATCACCTCGACCGGCATGCTGGTCGGCGCCCCCTCGTACATCTCGCCGGAGCGGGCGCGCGGACACAAGCCGGGACCCGCGGCCGACCTGTGGTCGCTCGGCGGCCTGTTGTACGCGTCGGTGGAGGGCGTGCCGCCGTACGACAAGGGGTCCGCCATCGCGACGCTCACCGCGGTGATGACGGAGCCGGTGGAGCAGCCGAAGAACGCGGGTCCGCTGGAGAACGTCATCTACGGCCTGCTCGTCAAGGACCCCGAGGAGCGGCTCGACGACGCCGGGGCACGGGCGATGCTCACCGAGGTGATCCACGCGCCCGAGCCCACTGACGACCCGGAGCCGGCGGACGCGACGAAGGTCGTGCCGCTGCCGGACGTCCCTTCGGGGAAGCCGTCGAAGAAGGGGAGTTCGGGCGGCGGAAAGAAGAGCGAGGAGCCGGTGGACCGGCTGCGCGGGGCGTTGCGCTCCGTGCGGAAGGGCAAGGGTTCGGCGGCGGCCGGGGCTGCCGCCGCGGCCGGTACCGGGATCGCTGCGGACCGGTCGGCGCAGGCGTCCAGCGGGAAGGCTGCCGCGCCCGCGCCTTCGGTGCCGGAGGCTCCCGCCGTTCCGGGTTCGACTTCCGGTCCTGGCCCTGGTCCTGGCTCCGGGTCCGGTTCGGGCGCTGCTCCCGGCGCCCGGTCCAGCTCCACCGCTGCTGCCGCGGGGGCCGATGCGCCTGCTTCCGCGAAAACCGGGGACGACGCCGCTTCCGTACTGAACTCCAGTGCGGTGGGCGAAAACTCGGGCGGTTCCGCCGGCGGGCCGTCCGGCGGGTCGTCTCCGCGGACCACCGCGCCCAGGGCGCCGCTCACCGATGTGGTGTCCCGGCGGACGTTGGCGATCATCGCCGTCGTCGTGGCGCTGGCCGTGCTGGGCACGATCCTCGCCCTCACGCTGGGTGGCGACGACGATTCGAGTTCCAAGGGGAACAAGGGCGGCGACGACAAGTCCACGTCCAGTGGGGCGAACGCGGGAAGCGGCACCAAGCAGGACGAGAACAGCGGCACGGACACGGACGACGACGAGAAGACGGACTCCTCCTCCGGCGGCGGCGCGAAGAAGGAGAGCTCGCCCAGCGCGAGCGCTTCCGGTGAGTCGAACGGATCGAGCGAATCGAGCGGATCGAGTGGGTCGGAGGGCGGCTCCAACAGCGGTTCGGTCAGCGGAGTGAAGTCGACGCACAAGGACGGGCAGGGGTTCTCGATCGGCTTGCCCAAGGGCTGGAAATACCTGTCCACGAGTGCGGCCGGTGCCCGGTTCTCCGGCCCCGACGGGCAGAGTCTGCTGGTCGGCTGGACCACGACGCCCAAGGACGACCCGGTGGCCGACTGGAAGAACCAAGAGCAGTTCATGCAGCGGTCGCAGTATCAGCGGATCCGGATAGAGAAGGCCGACTACCGCGGCTGGAACACGGCCGACTGGGAATTCACCTACGTGGAGAGCGGCACCAAATACCGTTCCATAGACCGCGGGTTCGTCGTCAACGGCAGCCAGGGATATGCGCTCATGTATACCGCTAAGGCCTCCAAATGGGACACCGGGCTGCGTAAAGACACGTGGCGGACGCTGACGAAATCGTTCAAACCGAAGTCCTGAGGGGCACGAGACAACTGAGATCTCGTATCTCCTCATGATGGGTTGCCTCCGGCACGTATCGTGAGTGGTTGTGGACCGTATGCAGCCACAACTGCAGCCACAACGGGACACATGGCGAACGGAATTGACCAACCGGGCGGCCGGGGGAGGCATCGTGGACGACTATGCGGGACGGGTACTCGCCGATCGTTACCGCCTGCCGCTCCCGCCGTCGGACGAGTACGAGTTCGCCGAGTCCCGGGCCTTCGACACGTACAGCGGCCAGGAGGTCGTGGTCCGTCAGGTGCCGCTGCCCGAGGTCGTCGAGGCGGAGGTGCTCGACGCGGACGGGCTGCCCGACGGGTTCGTCGCGCGGGACGACGGTGTCAGGCGACCCTCCGCGCGGACCACGCGGCGGCCCGCCGAGCCCGCCGTGCGACGGGCGATCGAGGCCGCGCAGGCCGCGGCGCAGATACCCGACCACCCTCGGCTCGACCAGGTTTTCGACGTGTTCGCCGAGGGCGGGTCGCTGTGGATAGTGAGCGAGTCGGTGCCCGCGCGGCAGCTCGCGGCGCTGCTCGCCGAGGGGCCGCTGAGTCCGTATCGGGCCGCCGAGGTGGCCGCCGACGTGCTGACCGCGCTGCGGGTGCTGCACGCGCACGGATGGGTGCACCGGAACATCACCGCCCGCACGGTGCTCGTCTGCGACGACGGACGGGTGATGCTCACGGGGCTTGCCTCGGGAGCCGCGGAGGAGGCGCTGTGCGGATACGACCCGGTGCCGCCCGCCGAAGGCGAAGGTGAGACGGGCGGCCCGGCGGGTCCAGGAGGTCGGGCGGGTTCGTCCGGGCAGCTCGGTCGGTCCGGTGCCTCCGGGCGCTTCGGTGGACAGGCCGTATCCGGGGCGCCTGGGCCGGACAGTGGCCGCTCCGCGGTAGAGGCCGTGCGCGGGGGCGGGAGCGCGTTGCCCGTCACGCAGGCCCAGTCGCGGGCCAAGGACATGGCGCGGCGGGCACTGGACACGGGCGAAGACGTACGGGCCGCGCGGGCCGGAGCCATCGCGGCCTACCGCGCGGGCGCGCGGGCGGCGGCCCGGGTGCAGGAGGAGGAGCGGGACGGCCGGAACGCGGAGTTGCCCGCTGCGCGGCCCGGGTCGGCCGGAAGCGGCACCGAAGCCGGTCGGACATCCGGTCGGACATCTGGTCAGACCTCCGGTCCGATCTCGGGGCAGATAGCCGGTCAAGGGGTGGAGCACACGTCGCCACCGGGGCAGATCGCCGACCCGTACGGGGTGGGGCTGCCGGGCGCCTGGCACGGCGCCGCGCCGCGCGGCGGTGCCTCCGTGGTGGCGGGCCCCGGGCAGGACCGTTCTCCCGCGCTGCAGGGCGACAGCGGCGGTGCGGCCGGGGGATGGGTGACGGAGGCCGTCGCGTACGGCGCCGGGTACGCGCCGTCGGCCGACCACGCTTCCGCGGACCCCGGCGCGGGCGGGGCCCCGGCTCCGACCCAGGGGAGCCAGCGCACCCCTGCTCAGCGCGCCCCCGCCTCTGTCACCACCCGGCGAGGCCCGGCCACCGCGCTGGCGGCGGACCGGGCCCGGCAGGCGCGGATGGCCGTTGTGGGGCCCGTCACCGAGCGCTGGGCGCCCGAGCAGGCCGGGCCCGTGCACGAGAACTGGCAGTTGGCGGCGCCGATCGCTCCCGAGACCGACCTGTGGGCGCTGGGCGCGTTGCTCTTCCGCGCCGTTCAGGGCCATGCGCCCTACCCCGAGGAGAGCACCGCCGAGCTGGTGCAGCTGGTGTGCGCGGAGCCGCCCGCCTTCGCGGAGGAGTGCGGTCCGCTGAGGCCGGTCGTGGAATCCCTGCTGCGTCAGGACCCCACAGAGCGGCTCGACTTCGAGGAGCTTCGAGGCTGGCTGCGTTCGCTGGTGCGGTCGGCGCCCGAGCCGGAGGCGGGTACGTACGTCGTCGCGGCGCCGCCCGTGGACCCCACCCGGCTGCCTGTCGTACGTCGTCGGGGCGAGATCGTCCGCCGGCGTCGCGCCGGGCTGCCCGCCACCAGCCCCCACGGCCGTCACAAGCGGGGCAAGCAGGGCAGGGAGGTCAAGCCCCGCCGGCTCGGCCGCACGCTGCTCCTGCTGATACTGCTCGCCATGGCCGCCGCTGTCGCGTACGCCGTGGCGTTCATGCCCAGGAACGGCTCCGGCGGTGAGCGCACCGGTTCCGCGGGCGATGTCGTCAGTCCCGCCCCCGGACACTCCTCGGACACCGGCGCCGGTCCGGACGGGAAAGCGGGCACCGACCCGCAGAACGAGAAGACGCCGAGCAAGGACAGCAGCCCGACGAGCTCGTCCAGTTCCACGACCCAGACCACCGGCCCCGAGCTTCCCCAGGGCTTCACACTGCGCAAGGACTCCGAAGGGTTCCGCGTGGCGGTCGCCAACGGCTGGGAGCGCACCGGGAAGAACGGACGCGGCCAGGTCGTCTACTCGCACGGTGCCTTCGAGCTGCTGGTCGTCCCCGGACGCGACACGACCGGGAAGTACGGCAGCGATCCGATGAACTACCAGCGCGAGGACGAGCGCGAGCTGCAGCCGTTCCGCGACTCGACATGGGCCACGTCCAGCGGGATGCGGCGGATCGACGTGGGCGGACGGGCCATGGCCGAGGGACAGTTCACCTGGCAGGACTCCACGGGCGGTGAGGTCTTCGTACGCAACCTCGTGATCATCGCCGGTGGGCGGTACCACGTGGTGCAGATGCGCGGTCCGGAGGCCGAGCGGGACGAGGTGACGCGCTTGTACGAGCAGGCGTCGTCGACGTACCAGATCACTGGTTGACGACGTACTGGACCACTGGTTGACGATGTACCAGATCACTGGTTGATATGGCGTCATGACCCTGTGCAGCCAGGGGCTTTGTAAAGAACTGACATCGGTTGCGTCGAGGTATCTGCACGGTTGTGACACCGGATCGGTGCTGGACGCCTGATCACCGGGCCACAGCCGCTCATTCGGGTGCGCGGCAACCGTCACAGTGCTGTTTCCGTGGGACCCCGCCGGTTCCCTGGGCGGGTGCCGGTCCATAGTCTGGCCCTGTCAAGAGCATTGCGGGGAAACGTGAATCAGATGCAGGGCCTGCTTCTGGCGGGTCGCTACCGGCTCGCCGACTCCATCGGCAGCGGCGGCATGGGCCGGGTGTGGCGTGCGCGCGACGAAGTGCTGCACCGCGCCGTCGCGATCAAGGAGCTGACGGCCGCGCTCTACGTGTCCGAGAGCGAACAGGCCGTCCTCCTCGCCCGTACACGGGCCGAGGCCCGGGCGGCGGCGCGTATCAACCACTCGGCCGTGGTCACCGTGCACGACGTGCTGGAACACGACGGCCGGCCGTGGATCGTGATGGAGCTCGTCGAGGGCGGCTCGCTCGCCGACGCCGTCAAGGAGCAGGGACGCATCGAGCCCAGGGAGGCGGCCCGGATCGGGCTGTGGGTCCTGCGCGCGCTGCGGGCCGCGCACTCCGCCGGTGTACTGCACCGCGACGTCAAGCCGGGCAACGTACTGGTCTCCAGCGACCGGCGTGTGCTGCTCACGGACTTCGGGATCGCGCAGGTCGAGGGGGACACCACGATCACGCGCACCGGCGAGATAGTCGGCTCGGTCGACTATCTGGCGCCGGAGCGCATTCGCGGCCAGGACCCCGGCCCGTCCGCCGACCTGTGGGCGCTCGGCGCGACGCTCTACACGGCGGTCGAGGGCAGATCGCCGTTCCGCCGCACGACACCCCTGACCACCATGCAGGCCGTGGTCGCCGAGGAGCTCGACGCCCCGGAGAACGCGGGCCCGCTCACGCCCGTCATCACCGCCCTGCTGCGCAAGGATCCCGCCGAGCGGCCCGGGCCGGAGGAGGCCGAGCAGATGCTCGCCGAGGCGGCGGAGGGGCGGACACCGAACTCGGCGCAGGCCTATGTGCCGACGCAACATGTGGGCAACACACAGGAGGCCCAGGGCACGTACGGGTCGGGGCAGACTGTGGCTCCTGGTCCTGAGGTGGGCACCCCCGCCGGCGCGTACGGCTCTCCCGGGCCGTACGGAACGCATGTGTCTCAGGGCAACCACCTTCCGGGCAACCAGCATCCGGGCAATCAGCAACCGGGGAACCAATATCCGGGCCATCAGTATCCGCAGGGCCCCTATGACAGGCCGGACGCCCACGACACCTACGGCAGCCGCGGCCGGCCCGTGCCCGACCCGGCCGGCGCCACCACGAACCAGCCGGCGGTGGTCGGCCCGCCCCGGCGCCGCGGGGCCCGCACCCTCGTCATGGTCGTGCTCGCGGCCGCGCTCCTCGGCGGCGGTGGCGTCGCGGCGATGCTGCTGGCGGACAGGGGAGGGAGCGATGACACGTCGACGTCCTCGGGTTCCTCCGGGTCTCCCGCGGACCCGCCCGCCTCGGCCGGTGAGGACGACGGGAAACAGACCGGGGAGGCCGAGGCCGGTGATGTGCCCGACGGCTGGGAGCGCGTCAACGACGTCAAGGGTTTCAGCCTCGTGCTGCCCGAGGGCTGGAAGCGACAGGTCGAGGGAGAGCAGATCGACTACACGCCCGACGGCGGCGAGCACTTCGTGCGCATCGCCATCGACGACTCCCCGGACTTCGACACCCCGTACCGGCATCTCCTGGACCTGGAAACGCAGTTGCAACGGCTGACCAACTACCAGCAGGTCAGCCTGGAGTCCAACACCTTCCGCGACCGCCCGGGGGCGCTGTGGGACTTCACCTGGAACGCGCAGCCCAAGGACACGGAGTTCCCGGGCCCGCGCCGGGCCACCGAACAGTCGTATTTCAGCCGTGACGGGGTCGAGTACGTGATCTACATGTCCGCGCCCGCCGCGGACTGGGACACCGCCCGGGAGCAGTTCGACACGGTCCTGCGCGGTTGGCAGCCCCCGCCCGCACAGTGACGCCCCTCCAGCTCCCCGCGGTCCTCAGCGGGTGACAGCCCCCGGCTCCCGGTGGCTCGTTTCCGCGCAGCGGCGTGCCGCAGCGTGACGCGTACGTGCTCGCGTACGTCGGTTGTCGGCCACCCCCGTCGCGCGACCCCGGAGGGCTCAAGTCCGGTGCGGCATGATGGGGCGCATGGGTGCCGAGGGCGAGAGACCGGAGGGCAACGCCCGTGTCATCGCGGGCCGCTACCGCCTGGGGAGCAGGCTCGGCCGGGGCGGCATGGGTGTCGTGTGGCAGGCCACGGACCAGCTGCTCGCCCGGCAGGTCGCGGTCAAGGAACTCGCCGTCGACGCCTCGCTCTCGGCGGAGGAGTCCCGGCTGCAGCGCGAGCGCACCCTGCGTGAGGCGCGCGCGATCGCGCAACTGCGGCATCCGCACATCATCGTCGTGCATGACGTCGTCGAGCAGGACGAACGGCCTTACATCGTCATGGACCTGCTGGAAGGCGGCTCCCTCGCCGACCGGATCTCCCGGCAGGGCCCCGTCGACGCCGCGGAGGCGGCCCGGATGGGGATCGACCTCCTCAGCGCGCTGAGCAAGGCGCACGGCGCCGGTGTCCTGCACCGCGACCTGAAGCCAGGCAACGTGCTCCTCAACCTGGACGGCAGGGTCGTACTCACCGATTTCGGGACGGCGCAGGTCGCGGGCGCGACGACGCTCACCGAGAGCGGGGCGTTCGTGGGGTCGCCCGAGTACACCGCACCCGAGCGGATGTCGGGCGTCAGGACCGGGCCCGAATCGGACCTGTGGTCGCTCGGCGCGCTGCTCTGCACGGCCCTGAGCGGTGAGTCGCCGTTCCGCCGCGACTCGTTGGGCGGGATCCTGCACGCGGTCGTCGTCGACGACATCTCTCCGCCCGCGGCCGCCGAACCCCTGCTCCCCGTCGTGCTGGGCCTCCTCGAACGCGACCCCGAACGGCGGATCGACGCGACCGAGGCGGATCGGCTGCTGCGGGCGTTCCTCGACACGGGCCGTATGCCGGCCCGCATGCCGCCGGTCTCGCCCGGCCACCCGCCGGCACAGCGGGACCTTACGGGGCGGGACCCCGGTACGACGGCGCCGCCGACTCCGGAGCCCGCCGTGCGGCTCCCGCTGCGCCCCTCCTTCGCCGTCTCCTCGTCGATGCGCAACGTGCTGATCGCGGCTGCCCTCGTCGCGGCGGTGGCCGTGGCGGGCGTGTCGGCGGCCGCGCTGCTGATGGGTGACGGCGGCAGCGGGCCCGGACTGCCCACGAGATCGGCCTCCTCGCCCCGTACGACCGCCACGACCGCGAGCCCCGCGCCCACCGCCACCGCTTCCGGTTCCCGGCCGTCGGCCTCCGCCAGCCGTACCGTTCCCGCGGGGTACCGCCTCGTCCACGACGCGGCGGGTTTCTCCCTCGCGGTCCCCGTGGGCTTCACCCGCGAGACGCAGGGCGAGCGGATCTACTACCTGTCGGCGGGAAAGACCTTCCGTATCGGCGTCAAGGTGTCCGACCCGGAACCGGGCGGCCCGCTCGCGGTGCTGAAACGCGAGGCAGCCAAGGGACCGGACAGCAACCCCGGGTACCGCGACGGCCGTGTCACCGAGACCACCCGCTCCGGGCGCACGGCCGCGCTCTGGGAGTTCACCTGGAACGGCTTCAGCAAGGCGGAGGGCGCGCGGCACACCTACGACCTGTGCTGGGAGGAGGGCGGCCGGATGTACGACGTGCTGGTGTCGGCGCCGGTCGGCCAGGCGCGGGAGGCGCGGGAGTACTTCGACGTCGCGGTCGACACGTTCGTCCGCAAGGGCTCATGAGCCGCGCGGCGCCGTAACAGGCGCATGCCGCAAAAGGGGTATAAGGCGCGTCGCGCGTCACGGGTCTGTGACTGGAAAGCGCCCAGGGTGGAGCGGGAGCGGCTGCCGCGATAAGGATGGACCCATGAGCAGCAACGGGGGAGCCCCTTACGGACCCGACGAACCAACCAGTTTCGGCCTGCAACCGCCGCGCCCGCCGTCCGCCGTGTCGCCGCACCCCGGGAACCCGTACGCCGCGCCCACGCCCACCCAGGTCGTGCCCGAGCCGCAGACGCCCCAGCAGCCGCAGATGCCTCAGCAGCCCCAGGCATCCCAGGCCTCCCCGGTGTCACAGACGCCGCAGGACCCCGGCTCCGGTCGGCTCATTGCGGGCCGGTACCGGCTGCTCGGCAAGCTCGGCCACGGTGGCATGGGCACCGTATGGCGGGCCAAGGACGAGACGGTGGACAGGGAGGTCGCGGTCAAGGAGCCGCGCGTACCCGACCACCTTCCCGAACGTGAACGAGCCAACGTTTTCGAGCGGATGCGCCGCGAGGCACGTGCGGCGGCCCGGCTCGACCACCCGGCGGTGGTGAACGTCCACGACGTCGCCGTCGTGGACGGCCAGCCGTGGATCGTGATGGAGCTGGTCCGGGGGCGTTCGCTCGGCGCGGCGCTGCAGGAGGGCACGCTCGGGGCACGGGAAGCGGCGAGGATCGGCATCGAGGTGCTCGGCGCGCTGGAGGCCGCGCACGCGGAGGGCATCCTGCACCGCGACGTCAAGCCGGACAACGTCCTGCTCGGCACGGGCGACCGGGTCGTCCTCGCCGACTTCGGCATCGCACAGATCGAGGGCGAGACGAATCTGACCGACACGGGCGGCTTCGTCGGCTCGCCCGAGTTCATCGCGCCCGAGAGGGTGCTGGGACAGCGTCCGGGTCCGGCGTCGGACCTCTGGTCGCTGGGTGTGGTCCTGTACGCGGCCACGGAGGGCGTCTCGCCGTTCCGCCGCAGCAACACGCCCGCGACGCTCCAGTCCGTCCTCAACGCCACGCCGGCCGCGCCCAACGCGGCCACGGGGCCGCTCGCCGAGGCCATCAACGGACTCCTCGACAAGGACCCGAACCGCCGCCCGAACGCCGCGCGGGTGCGCGCGCTCCTGGAGCAGACCGCGCGGCCGCCCCAGCAGGAGCCGACACAGGTCGTTCAGACGCCGGTGCCCGGCGGAACCGGCGGCACCCTCAGCACCGGCGGCAGGGCGATCAGTGTCGGCCGCAGGGGATGGATCGGCATCGGTGCCGTGGTCGTCGCGGCGGCGGTGGCGGCGTACCTGACGGTCGCGAACCCGTTCGCGGCCCCCCTGCCGGACAGCTGGAGGAAGGCGGACCTGAAGGCCCTCGGTGCGACGGTGGCGATACCGAAGGGCTACCAGAAGACCGTGCCGAAGCCCGCCGTGGCCAAGGACGAACACTGGGTCCAGTTCACCGACCCGAGCGGCACCCTCTGGATCAGCCTGTCGCTGGACAGGAAGAGCGAGGGCACCTCGGACGAGATCGCCGGGACGGCTTCGGCGGAGATGTACGAGGACGACGCCGCCTACAAGCAGAGCGGCGCCTACGGCCTGGACATGGACTCCGATCCCGTGCCCGAGAGCGACCCCAACGACGCCAAGTACAAGGACCGCAAGGCCGCCCGGAACACCGTCGTCTACTCCAGCACGGACACCGAGAACCCGCGTCCGCGCGAGTTGCAGGTCCTGTACTACAAGACCCAGTCCGGCGACATGTACAAGCTCATGATCGGCTACCCGGGCAAGGGCGACTTCACCGAGCGGGGGCGCGAGGTGGCAAAGACGGCCATCGCGAATCTGGACATCGACAAGCTGTGAAGCGGCGGGAGGGCAGCCACTGAACCCGGGCCGCCCCCCCCTCCCGTCCCCTTCCCCTCCCCCGAACAGGCTCGCTGCCCCTGCCGGTCCTTGGCGCATACTGCTGCCTCACACCTTAAGAAGGGCGGCAGGCATGGGCCTGGATCTTGACGGGCGGGCGCACGCCCGCCAGCGCTGGGCGGCGCGCGTCGCCCTGGCCGCCGGCGGCGTCGCGGTGCTGTTGCCGCTCGGGTACGCGAGGGTCGCGAGTCTGCTGCTGGTCGCGGTCGGAGTGTTCGGCACGGCGGTGACCGTGGCCGCGCTGTGGTGGGTGCTGACCCTCCGGGGGACGGCCCGCGCGGCGGCCGGGGCGCTGGCCGTCGTGACGCCGGCCGTCGTCGTCTGGCTCTTCGCCGCCGCGAACCTGCTGTGGGTCGTTGTCATGTCCCTGGTCCTGTGGGGATTCGCCGTCTGGGCGGGCAAGTTCGCACTCAGCAGCACCAGATCGCATGCCGTCAGCGTGCGGGAGCACCGGACTCCCGCCCCCACGAGGCCCTTCCTCATCATGAATCCGCGGTCCGGTGGCGGGAAGGTCGAGCGGTTCGGGCTGAAGGAGAAGGCCGAGAGACTCGGGGCGCGGGTCCATCTGCTCGACCCCGAGCGGCGGGAGGACGTGACCGAACTCGCCCGGCAGGCCGTCGTGGACGGCGCCGATCTGCTCGGCGTCGCGGGCGGTGACGGTACGCAGGCGCTCGTCGCCGCCGTCGCCGCGGAGCACGGCATACCGTTCCTCGTCGTCTGCGCCGGAACCCGCAACCACTTCGCCATGGACCTCGGGCTCGACCGGGGCGACCCGGCGGCGAGCCTCGACGCGCTCACCGACGACGGAGTCGAACTCCATGTCGACCTCGGCTTCGCCGACACGTATCCCTTCGTCAACAACGCCTCGTTCGGGGCGTACGCGGTGGTCGTGCAGAGCCCCGAGTATCGGGACGACAAGGTCCGTACGACGCTGGAGCTGCTGCCCGAGCTGCTCACGCACCAGCGGGGGCCGCGGCTGACCGCCCGCCTGGAGGACATCGACGGGACCGCCCGTGCGGAGAAGGCCGACGGGACCGCCCGTGCGGAGGGGGAGGGCGGCGCCGAAGCGGCCGCCGTCATCGACGCGCCCCAGGCCCTCCTCGTGAGCAACAACCCCTACCGCATGGACGATCCGGCGGGGCTCGGCTATCGCGAGCGGCTGGAGTCCGGTGTGCTGGGCGTCCTCGGCATCAGGGTCGCGAACGCCGCCGAGGCCGCCGGGCTGCTGCTGGGCCGGCACTCCACCGGGCTCACCGTGCTGACCGCCCGCGAGGTGGTCGTCGACGCCGACCGCCCCGAGATCGAGGTCGGCGTGGACGGCGAGGCCCTCATGCTTCCCACGCCGGTACGGTGCCGGATCGAACCCGGTGCCCTGCGCGTGCGCGTCCCGGGGAACCGGCCGGGCGTTCCGGAGACCAAGCCTCCGCTGGACTGGCGCCGGCTGCGCAAGCTCGCGGCGGCGGTGGGACGTACGGCCCTGCCCAGACACCGGACCCCGCCCCGGCAGGAGACCCTGCCCGAGAATCGGACACCTCCCACGGCCTGACGCTCCCTGACACGGCCCGCGTCGGATCGAGCCGTGACGGACAACCCCCTGATCAGGCCATTTGCCGCCAGTGGTCACTGGCGCTGTGTGTGTAGTCGGTGAAACCCTGTTACCGACGGGTACCCAAAGAGCGCGGGCGGGCATACCCTGCGGCTCATGACGGACTCGCAGGCCCCGGCACAGGCCCCGGAAAAGACCGGTACCAACCCTCTCGCGCCCGCCCCCGAAGGCGCCCGCACGGCCGCTGACGTGGTCACGCCGGAGCTGATCGCTCAGCTCACCCGTGGCGTGGTCGGTTCGGGCCGCACCGCCAACCACACGCCGTTCACCGGCGAGAAGCTGGCCGACCTGCCCGAGTCCACCCCGCAGGACGTGGAACAGGCCTACGAGCGGGCCCGCGCGGCCCAGTCCGTCTGGGCCCAGATCCCCGTCAGGCAGCGCGCGGCCGTCCTCCTCCGCTTCCACGACCTGATGCTCGCCCGCCAGGCCGAGGTGCTGGACCTCATACAGCTGGAGACCGGCAAAGCCCGCCTGCACGCCCACGAGGAGGTCCAGGCGGTCGCCGTCGCGGCCCGCCACTACGGCCGCCGGGCCCCCTTCTACCTGCGCCCCAAGCGGCACGCGGGCGCCATGCCGACCCTCACCAAGGTCACCGAGCTGCGCCACCCGCGAGGCGTCGTCGGCCAGATCGCTCCCTGGAACTACCCGCTGGAGCTCTCCGTCGGCGACGCGCTGCCCGCCTTCGTCGCGGGCAACGCCGTCGTGATGAAGCCCGACACCGAGACCTGCCTCACCGCCCTGTGGGCCCGTGACCTGCTGATCGAGGCGGGCCTGCCGGCCGACGTCTTCCAGGTCGTCCTCGGCGAGGGCCCTGTCATCGGCCCCGAGGTCGTCAAGCACGCCGACTACGTCTCCTTCACCGGCTCCACCCGCACGGGCCGCGAGGTCGCCCAGAGCGCGGCGGCCCGGCTGGTCGGCGTGTCCCTCGAACTCGGCGGCAAGAACGCCATGCTGGTCCTCCAGGACGCCGACATCGACAAAGCGGCGGCCGGCGCGGTCCGCGCCTGCTTCTCGTCGGCCGGCCAGCTGTGCATCTCCATCGAGCGGCTGTACGTCCACGAGTCGGTCGCGGACACGTTCCTGGAGCGGTTCGCCGCGCGGACCAGGGCGATGCGGCTCGGCACCTCCCTCGCGTACAGCGCCGACATGGGCTCCCTGGTCGGCGAACGCCAGCTGGAGACCGTGACCCGCCACGTCGAGGAGGCCGTCGCCAAGGGCGCGACCGTCGTCGCGGGCGGTGTCGCGCGCCCGGACATCGGCCCGTACTTCTTCGAACCGACCATCCTCGACGGCGTCGAGGCGCCCATGGCGGTCTGCGGCGAGGAGACCTTCGGGCCGGTCGTCTCGATCTACCGGTTCAAGGACGAGGACGAGGTGATCGAGTCCGCCAACGCCACGGCGTACGGCCTCAACTCGTCGGTCTGGACGAAGGACGGCCGCCGTGGTGCCGAGGTCGCGGCCCGGCTGCGCACCGGAACGGTCAACATCAACGAGGGGTACGTTCCCGCGTACGGCAGCGTCCAGTCGCCGATGGGCGGCATGAAGGACTCCGGCCTCGGCCGCCGCCACGGCTCCGAGGGCATCCTCAAGTACACGGAGGCCCAGACGGTCGCCCAGCAGCGCCTGCTGCCGATGGCCCCCTCCCTGGGCATGGACGACGAGAAGTACGCGGCTTTCATGAGCCGCAGCCTCCGCCTGATGAAGACACTCCGGTTCCGCTGACAGCGCCCCGTGCCCCGGAGGGGCGCCACACCACCCGCACGGACACTCAACGAGGAGCACACGTGCCTCAGGACACATACGACTACGACGTCATCGTCGTGGGCTCCGGCTTCGGCGGCTCGGTGACAGCCCTCCGTCTGACGGAGAAGGGCTACAACGTCGCCGTCCTGGAAGCGGGCCGCCGTTTCACCCGAGGCACGCTGCCCAAGAACTCCTGGGACCTCAAGAACTACCTCTGGGCGCCGAAACTCGGCATGTACGGCATCCAGCGCATCCACCTGCTCGGCAACGTCATGGTGCTCGCGGGCGCGGGTGTGGGCGGCGGTTCCCTCAACTACGCCAACACCCTCTACGTACCGCCGAAGCCGTTCTTCCAGGACCCGCAGTGGAAGGACATCACCGACTGGCAGGAGGAGTTGAAGCCGTACTACGACCAGGCGCAGCGCATGCTCGGCGTACGGCTCAATCCGACCATGACCCCGTCGGACGTCCATCTCAAGGCGGCCGCCCAGCGGATGGGTGTGGGCGACACCTTCCACATGGCGCCGGTCGGCGTCTTCTTCGGTGACGGTGAGGACGCCGACGGGACCACGAAGGCGCAGCCGGGACAGCAGGCCGACGACCCGTACTTCGGTGGAGCGGGCCCCGCCCGCAGCGCGTGCGCCGAGTGCGGCGAGTGCATGACGGGCTGCCGGCACGGCGCGAAGAACACCCTCAACGAGAACTATCTGTACCTCGCCGAGAAGGCGGGCGCGGTGGTCCATCCGCTGACGACCGTCGTGTCCGTCACGGACGACTCGCAGGGCGGGTACGCCGTCTCGACGCTCCCGACGGACCGCGGGCGCAAGGGCGAGGGACGCGTCTTCAAGGCCCGCCGGGTCGTTCTCGCGGCCGGTACGTACGGCACGCAGACCCTGCTGCACCGGATGAGGGCGGGCGGTCAGCTCCCGTACCTGTCGAAGAGGCTCGGGGAGCTGACCCGTACGAACTCCGAGGCGCTGGTCGGTGCGCAGACCGACAACCGCCGCTACCGCAAGGCCACCGGCGAGGCGAAGGTCGACTTCACCCGCGGTGTCGCCATCACGTCCTCGATCCATCCGGACGCCAACACGCACATCGAGCCCGTCCGCTACGGCCGGGGCTCGAACTCGATGGGCAGCCTGTCGATCCTCCAGGTCCCGTACACGGAAGGTTCGTCGAGGGTTCTCGCCTGGCTGGTGAACGCGGTGAGGCACCCCACCCTCGTGGCCCGCTCGCTCTCCAACCGCCGCTGGTCGGAGCGGACCATCATCGGCCTGGTGATGCAGTCCCTCGACAACTCCCTGACGACGTACCTGAAGCCGAAGGGCGCGGGCAAGGGCCTGCTGACGGCACGGCAGGGCCATGGCGCCCCCAACCCTAAGCAGATCAAGACCGCTTCGGAGGGTGCCTCCGCGATCGCGGCCGAGATCAACGGCTTCGCGGGTTCGAACGTCGGCGAGCTGATGGGCATGCCGCTGACCGCCCACTTCCTGGGCGGCTGCCCGATCGGCGCGTCCGCGGACGAGGGCGTCATCGACCCCTACCACCGGCTGTACGGGCACCCGGGCATCTCCGTCGTCGACGGAGCCGCGGTCTCGGCGAACCTGGGCGTGAACCCGTCCCTGACCATCACCGCACAGGCCGAGCGCGCGATGTCGTACTGGCCCAACAACGGGGAGGCGGACCCGCGTCCGGCGCAGGGAGCCGCGTACGAGCGCCTGAAGCCGGTCGAGCCGCTCGCGCCCGCGGTCCCGGCGGACGCCTTCGGCGCTCTGAAGCTGCCGTTCCTGGGCATGCCGACGGTGCCACCGAAACCGAAGAAGTAACCGCACGCTGCCCGCGATGCCAGGTAACGCGACGCCGGGAAACGTGGGCGTCAGAAAAGACGAAGGACCTGCGCCCCCCTCCGAGCGCAGGTCCTTACGTCTGTTGCGCGACCGGCTCTGCCGGCCCGCAGTCGATCACCGCACTCCAGTGGAGCGCTTTGTGGAGCTACGCGTCGGAGCCGGCCTTACGGCGACGAGCGACGAACACCGCACCCGCACCGGCGACGAGAGCGGCACCGCCGACGAGACCGATGGTCGGCAGCGCGGAGTTGGAACCGGTCTCGGCGAGGTTGCCGGTCGGCAGCGCGGCGACGTTGCCCTGCGGCTTCTTCACCGGGTCCTTGCCGTCGTCGTCGTTCGGCGTGGCGGTGCCCGGCTTCGGGTTGGCCGCGCCGGCCTTCAGAACCTCGAAGTCGTACTGCGCCCAGCCTTCGGCGATGCAGTCCTGGCCGTCGACGTTGTCGACGTAGGCACCGGAGCCGAAGGAGTACGAGTCGCCGGCCGGGGCGCCCTTGTCGACGCTGAAGCGCAGGTCGACCTCCTGGCTCGCCTTGGCCTTCAGCTCCTCGACGTAGAAGAAGTAGTCACCGGCCCAGTTCTCGTCGCCGATCCGCTCCCACTTGCCGGACTCGGTGTTCTTGAACTCCAGCGTGACGTACGGGCTCAGGTACTTCGACTCGTCGATCTCGAAGTTCTCGATCTCGGCGTAGAAAGCGACGCCCTTGATCGCTTCCTTCGACTCGTTGGTGACGACCAACTCGAAGTCGTGGCTGCCGTCGCCCGCGACGATCTTGCCGGGCAGACCCTTGATGTCCGCGGAGACCTTGGCGGCGCCGTAGTTCTCGTCGAGGTCCTCGCAGAACGGAGCGTCCGGGTCGCCCGGCTCCTCGCTCGGCTCGGGCGGCGTCGCCGTCGGAGTCCCGGGGGGCGTCGTGCTGGCGGGTGGCGTCGCAGGCGGCGTGTCCGAGGGGATCTCGGTGCCGGGCGTCGTCGGAGGCGTCTCGCTGGGCGGCGTGGCCTCGGGAGTGGTCGGAGCCGGGGCCGGCGTCGTGGCCGAGCTCTCGGTCCCGGTGGGCGTGGGCTCGGCGAACGCGGCGGGAGCCGACAGCAGCGCGAGCGGGGCTATGACAGCCGTCGTGGCCGCAGCGGCCATGACACGGCGAAGCTTCATGAAGACCTCGGAAAGTCCGGCGCGCCGCGACGTCGCGGCACGAGATGTGGGTGAGGCCTCCGCGTGGCGGGCGCGGGTGTGGCCGTTGGTTGCGTGAGTGAGACCGGTGACCCCTGTGAAGGGTTGTCCTGGAACTCACAGAATTTTTATGTGGCCTGGGTCACACGTGGGATCGACTTGTGAACTCCTGTGCCCACGCCTTAGAACTGACTCTCGGTCGGCTGTCGAGCAAGTCGATCAGCAATTCGATCAGAATTCGATCGCGAGTTGCGGAGTGAGCCGGCCGGCAGGCCGACGATGGGGGAGAGGCGCAAGCGCCGTGACCGAGAAGCCGTCCGACAAATCACCCGAGAGGCCTGGGGAGTCCGGGGAGTCCGGGGAGTCCATACCGGACGCCGTTTGGGCGCGGTTCGTCCAGGACAGCGAGCGGGACATCCGAGCCTCAGAGGCACCCAAGGAGCCGTCCGCGCGCGCCCGCATGGTGACCGAGCGGCTGCGACAGCAGGAGGCCCGCGGTGAACTGCCCCCGGGCTGGCGTGCGCACCCGGTCGGCCCGGAGGCGTACGGGCGCAGAGCACGGCGCCGCAAGGTGTGGACGGTCATCGGCATCGTGGTCGCGGTCTCCGTCGCCGTGGTGGCCATGAAACCGTCCCTGCTGCCGGGCGACCCCTTCGGCATGGACTCCGGCTGGGGCTCGGGCTCCGGCGCGGGCGCGCGGTCCGCGGCCCCGCTGCCCGTGGAGACCGCGCCCGAGACGACGGCTCCGGGCTCCGTGTCCGGGACGCCCACCCTGGAGGAGCCCTTCGCCGGCTCCCCGGCCGCGCGGTACGCCGACGGCGCCGCCGGAATCGTGCCGCCGGACGCGAAGGCGGTCGGCGTGTTCTCGAAGGAGCAGGTCGCCCTGGCCCTGGAGCAGACCAAGACCCTGCTCGTCGACGCGAACCTCGACCGCGGGACGCTGCTCGGCGGCACCCCCGAGACCGTGCTCGACTCCGTGCTCGACCCCAAGCAGCCCGACCTGGTCGACGACCTGGAGTCCTCGCTGCGCAAGCCCGGCAAGGACCGTGATCCGCTGCGCTTCTTCAGCCGCTTCGACCCGGACGAGGTGCGGCTCGTCGGTGACGTGGTCAAGACCCGTGGCCGTACGACGTTCAAGGCGGGCCCGGACGGGGCGGTGGACATCCACACCGACTACACCTTCGTCTACGCGCTGGCCCCCGCCGACCCGGACTCCACCGAGGTGGCCCGCACCATCGTCCGCCGCGTCATCGACCTGCGGATGGGCGATCCGGCGAAGATCCGGGTCACGCCCGGCAAGCTCGCGGTGATCCGCTACGACGACGACGTCGCCAACTCCGCCTGCTTCGTCTACGACGGCTTCCTGCACCCGCTGTTGGCCTCGGCCGATCCCACGGGTGCGCCCCCGAGCGGGCCCGCGGTCGACCCGTACGACCGCAGCCGGGACCTCGGCGACGACTCCGGTACGGAGCCGTGTGGGACGGCGTCGCGGATATGATGGCAACGATGAGCGCAAGGGTGGGCACGAGGGCGAACGCAAGGGTGAAGGCAAGGATCTCGCGGCCTCTCGTGGCCGTATCGGCCGTGGCTGCCCTCGGCAGTGTCGCGGCGTGCGGCTCGGGCGGCAGCGGACAGGACGGGAAGTCGTCGCGTCCGACGGTGAGCGAACGGACGGCCGACGGGGCGAAGGCGAAGACACCCGCGCAGAAGAGCCCCGATGCTGAGAAGAGCCCGGACGTTGAGAAGAGCCCGGACGCTCGGAAAGGGGCCGGGCCCCTGGACGAGGCGCAATTGAAGAAGGCCGCGCTCGTGACGGGTGACGTCAAGGGCTTCGAGGTCAACAAGTCGGGAGCCGCGGACCTCCTGGGACAGTCGGTCCCGGCGGCACCGTCGAAGTGCCGGCCGATCGCCGACATGTTCCTGTTCACCACCGACCCGGCCTCGGAGGCCGGAGTCAGCCGTGGTGTCAGCGCGAAGGACGAACTGGACGCCTCGGTGACCACGCTTACCCTCCTGTCGTACGAGTCGGGCGAGACCGAAGAAGTGATCGAGGGTCTGCGTTCGGCGACGAAGACCTGCACCGCCTATCGGCACGCCGGTTACGACTACAAGAACGTGAAGGCGCTGGCCGACCCGGACCTGGGTGACGAATCCGTCGCGTTCAGGCTGCTCGCCTCGATCGAGGGGGCGAAGGTCCCCGTCGCGTACACGGTCGTCCGCGCCGGTACGACGCTGGTGGCCCTCAGCTCGATGAACATGCTCGACGCGGACAAGGTCAAGGTTCCGGCCAAGCTCGTCGAGGCGCAGCTCACCAAGCTGGCGAAGACGACGGGCTGACCCGCCTCGGCCGGCCGCAGCAGGCCCAGCAGGCCGCGGCAGGCGGAGTGAAGAGCACGGAGCGAAGAGCACGGAGCGAAGAGCACGGAGCGAAAGGCAGGAGAAGAGCGAAGGGCCCCGCGGGGCGAACCGCGGGGCCCTTCGTCATCAGCACCGACGTCAGGGCAGCGCCGGTGCTTTGGGACGGCGCTGGGGGGGGGTAGCGCCGCTTATTGGCTTGTCCGCCGGTCCGCGCCCGGCGCACCGGGGGAGTGCATATGGTGTAGACCATTGGCGGTAGGACGGTGCAATGCGAATGTCTGCTGTGGGGCTCGGGGTTGTTCCAGCATCGTGCTCGATGGGCCGCGGCCTCCGCAAGCGTTTCGACGGCCCTCGCGCAGATTCCACCGGTCGGCTCCGGGCGTCCCCGGAGCCGACCTTCTGTTGGGTGACCGGGCTGCTGTCCCCTGCAGTCCGGTCACTTCCCCGGAATGAGGTCCCACGGCACACATCCGTACGCCTCTTGTTCCAGTGGAGCCACGCGTGGTTCTTCGGGCCCGCCCCTGGCCGACACGGACACCGGGACAACGGAGTCCGCCGCGGGACGGTCACGTGCCGTACGGGTGAGGGGGCATGCGTACGTGCGTGCACCGGACGCACGTCGTAGCCGGAGGTCGTACGTGATGTCGTACGCGCCGCCGTACACACGGCCGTGCGCGCCGCCGTACGCACAGCCCTCCCTGCAGCAGCTGCACACACCGCCCTCCGCGCAGCTGCACACGTGCTCAGACGCGGCCCCGGCACAGTTCCAGCAGCGTCATCGCGAGCGCGGTGCCCGGCCTGTCCAGGGCTTCCCTGTAGTGGCCCAGCACCTCCATCTCGCGTGACAGGTTGACGCGGCGGCCGCCGGAGGTGATCCGGGCCTCCTGGATGACGGCCGAGACGGCCATGCGTTCCTGGACGAGGCCGATGATGCGGTCGTCGAGGGCGTCGATGCGTTCGCGGGCGCCGGTGATCACATCGGCGGCCTCTTCGGTGCGAGCGCCGGTCCTGTCGGCGCTGGCCCTGTCCGTCGTGGCGGCGGTACCCGGCGTTGCTGTGCTCATCTCGTGGGCTCCTCTTCGGATGGGGTGCCCCGGAGCGGCAAGGTCCGGAAAACGCAGGCGCCCCGGGCCTTGTCGGCCCGGGGCGCCTGGGAAGTCGCTTGTCAGTTGCTCAAGCAGCACGACCATGGCAGCCGGTGGGCCGGTTGCCATAGGTAAAGACGAAGGTCTCGTGCGTAAGCATGGGAGCAGTATGCCCGGCCGCGGGCCGCCCGCCAAGCGCGCTCGGATGCTGAGACGCAAACGCCGGAGAGGCTGAAATACCTCAGGGCCGAGCTACCCAAGGGGCGCGGGGAACTGCGCGACAAGCCACAGCCGGACCCGCACCCGAAATCGCACCCCACGCGGTCTGGGGCGGAGCCCCGGTGTAGCACGGGGCCGGGGCGGAGCCCCCAGGGACGGGACGTCGGCTCCGGGCGCCCGGTTAGACTCGGGAGCACATCCCTGCTGAACCGCCGGAAGGCAAACCGTGCCAGAAGTGTCCCCCGTCGCCCCCGACACCGTCCTGGTCGTCGACTTCGGCGCGCAGTACGCCCAGCTCATCGCCCGCCGAGTCCGTGAGGCCCGGGTCTACAGCGAGATCGTGCCGAGCACCATGCCGGTCGAGGAGATGCTCGCCAAGAACCCGGCGGCGATCATCCTCTCCGGCGGCCCCTCGTCGGTGTACGCGGAAGGCGCGCCCCGCCTGGACCGCGCGCTCTTCGAGGCCGACGTCCCCGTCTTCGGCATGTGCTACGGCTTCCAGCTGATGGCGACCACCCTCGGTGGCACGGTCGACAACACGGGCGCCCGCGAGTACGGCCGTACGCAGCTGCACGTCTCGAAGTCGGGCTCGACCCTGTTCGAGGGCACCCCGGACGAGCAGTCCGTCTGGATGTCGCACGGCGACGCGTGCAGCGCGGCCCCCGAAGGCTTCTCCGTGACGGCCTCCACGGATGTCGTCCCGGTCGCGGCCTTCGAGAACGACGAGAAGAAGCTGTACGGGGTCCAGTACCACCCCGAGGTCATGCACTCCACACATGGCCAGCAGGTGCTCGAACACTTCCTGTACCGGGGCGCGGGCCTGACCCCGTCCTGGACCACCGGCAGCGTCATCGAGGAGCAGGTGGCGCTGATCCAGGAGCAGGTGGGCGACAAGCGTGCCATCTGCGGCCTGTCCGGCGGTGTGGACTCCGCGGTCGCCGCCGCCCTCGTGCAGAAGGCCATCGGCACGCAGCTGACCTGCGTGTACGTCGACCACGGTCTGATGCGCAAGGGCGAGACCGAGCAGGTCGAGAAGGACTTCGTGGCGGCGACCGGCGTCCAGCTGAAGGTCGTGGACGCGCAGGAGCGCTTCCTCACGGCCCTCAAGGGCGTCTCGGACCCCGAGGAGAAGCGGAAGATCATCGGCCGCGAGTTCATCCGGGTCTTCGAGCAGGCACAGGCGGAGATCATCGCTGACTCGGGCCCGGAGGTGGCTTTCCTGGTCCAGGGCACGCTCTACCCCGACGTGGTCGAGTCCGGCGGCGGCACGGGCACCGCCAACATCAAGTCCCACCACAATGTCGGCGGGCTCCCCGAGGACCTTGAGTTCCAGCTGATCGAGCCGCTGCGCCAGCTCTTCAAGGACGAGGTCCGGATGGTCGGCCAAGAGCTGGGCCTGCCGGACGAGATCGTCCAGCGCCAGCCGTTCCCCGGCCCGGGTCTCGGGATCCGGATCGTCGGCGAGGTCACCAAGGAGCGGCTCGACCTGCTCCGCGACGCCGACGCCATCGCCCGCGAGGAGCTGACGGCCGCCGGCCTCGACCGCGACATCTGGCAGTGCCCGGTCGTGCTCCTCGCCGACGTCCGCTCCGTCGGGGTCCAGGGCGACGGCCGCACGTACGGCCACCCGATCGTGCTGCGTCCCGTCTCCTCCGAGGACGCGATGACCGCCGACTGGTCCCGTCTGCCGTACGACGTCCTCGCGAAGATCTCGACGCGGATCACGAACGAGGTCGCGGACGTCAACCGAGTGGTCCTCGACGTGACGTCGAAGCCGCCGGGCACCATCGAGTGGGAGTAGTCCCTGCGCCCTGAGGCCCCGCGCCCCGGGTGTCCCCGGGGATGTGACACGGGCTTTCAGGTCCGCCTGAGAGTGCGCACCGGCACTCCGGGTTTCCAGATTTCGACGACCAGATACGTGTCGTCCTCGACGTAGGTCCGTACGACCTCCGTCAACTCGGTGCGGAAGAGGTGGAACGGCTCCGGCGGTTCCACCTCTTCGGTGTACCGGGCCTTTTCCGCCGAGTCGTGGATCTCGACCGCCCGCCCGGCGATCCGTACGTCGCCGCCGGCCGGCCCGGTGCCGGAACCCGGATTGGCCTGCAGGGCGAAACGCGGGTCCCGGCGCAGGTCCAGCGCCTTGAGGGAGTCCGGCATCATGCCGAGCCACAACTCCCCGTGCAGAAAACGGACCTCCAGGCCGGAGGTGCGGGGCGACCCGTCCTTACGGAGGGTCGCCACGACATGGTGTGTGAAGGCGGCGAACCGTTCCTCCACGATCTTGGCGAGGTCGGGTTCCGCAGCGACGAGAGCCGCCCAGTTCGACGTCGTGTGAGTCATACGCCGAGTCTGGCCCCGATAGCCGACGTCTAGTGGCGCCTTTTCGGCGGGGAGTTCCGCGGCCGGCTCCCGCTGAGGACCAGTCCCGCCGAGCGCAGCCGCCGGGCGAGCCGGTCCTTCCGTAGCACCTCCAGGCGCAGGAAGAGCGCGAACACCGCGGCCATCGTGGCGCTCGCGGCGAGCGAGGCCCTCCAGCCCGCGGGGATCAGAAGCAGTGCCATCAAGGCCGCGCTCGCGGTCATGAAGACGGCTTTGCGGCGCCAGTCGAGGTCGTCGTCCAGGGCGTCGAACTCGATGCGGGCCTTGAGCAGATTCACCGCCGGCGCCACGTCCGGCAGAGGCTTCAGCGTGCCGGGACGCATGCCGGGGGCGCGGCCCGCGGCGAGCCGGCCGAGCGCCGCCGTACTGCGCTCGCGGGCCTCGGGGCGGGGGTCGCGGACCAGCCGGACCTGGAGAGTCTGGCCGAGTCTGCTCGTCTTCTCGTACCGGAAGCCGTACTGCACGGCGATGTAGGTGAGTGCGGCGAGGCGGCGTGGGGATCCGCCGAGGTCGTCCAGGACGACCACATCGCGCGTGGCGATCTGCCTGAGCATGTCCGTGATGAGGCGCTCGGTTCTTTTCATGGGCGGAACGGGGAAGGGGAAGGGGAAGGGGAAGGGGAAGGGGACAAGGACAGGGGCGAGAACAGGGACGGCGACGGGGACTGGAATGGGGACGGAAACGGGGACGGAATTGGGGACGGGGATGCGGTCGCGGGGCGCGGTCCGCGCAGCTTGTGGGGAAGGCGGTGCACGGGGGGTCCCTCCAAGGGGCGTCGGCGCAGGTGCCCGACGGGTGTGTTGGCTCCGGTCAGGCAGACCAGTAGCCCCGTACAACGGTTGTGCACTCTCTTCCTCGACATCTCTGTTTTCCTGCGCTGACCGCCGGTAACTTCCCGCCCGTAACCACCGTACGGAGTCCTATCTCAGGACTGGAGGACATATGCACGGGCCCACGCCGCCCCTGCCGCTTCCCACCGACAGGCTGCGGTTCGCCATGCCGCCCATGCACGAATCGCTCGACGACGAGCGCCGGCACCGCAAGGAACGTCTCGCGGGCGCGCTGCGGCTCTTCGGGCGGCTCGGATTCGAGGACGGCGTCTCCGGACACATCACCGCGCGCGACCCGGAGTACAGCGACTGCTTCTGGGTCAACCCGTTCGGGATGCCCTTCAAGCACGTCACCGTCAGTGATCTGGTCATGGCCAACGGAGACGGCCAGGTGCTGGAGGGCCGCTACCACGTGAACCAGGCGGCGTTCACCGTGCACGCCCAGGTCCACGCCGCCCGTCCCGATGTCGTGGCGGTCGCCCACTGCCACTCGGTGAACGGGCGCGCGCTGTCCGCGCTCGGCGACCTGCTCGACCCGATCACCCAGGAGAGCTGCGCGTTCTACGAGGACCACGCGCTGTACGACGCCTACTCGGGCGTGGCCGTGGACACCGAGGAGGGGCGGCGGATCGCCTCCGCGCTCGGCTCGTTCAAGGCGCTCGTGCTGCGCAACCACGGGCTGCTGACGGTCGGCGACTCGGTGGACGCGGCGGCCTGGTGGTTCCTGTCGATGGAGCGGTCCTGCCAGGTGCAGCTGACCGCGCGTGCGGCGGGGCGCCCGGTGCTGATCGACCACAAGCAGGCGGTCGCGACACGGGAGCAGGCCGGCGGGGACCTGGTCGCGTGGATCAACTACCAGCCGTTGTGGCAGGACATCAGCCGCAGCGAGCCGGACATGCTGTCCTGACGTGCCTCGCCTGCAGGGCTTTGTCAGTCGCAGTTGTCTCAGTCGCGCTTGCTCAGTCGCGAAGTGCCTGGGAGTCGCGAAGTGCTAGAAGCCGCGGAGCACGGCCGCCTTCGTCGTCGCGAACTCCTCGTCGGTGAGCACGCCGTCGCGGTGCAGTTCGCCCAGCTCCCGCAGTCGGCGCAGGAGTACGTCGTGGATGTTCTGCGGGGTGTTCTGCGGGGACGTCTGAGGCGGCTGGGGCTGTTGGGACTGCTGGCGTGTCTCGGACGTCTGGAGCGGATCGCCTTGCACATGCTCGCCGGTGCCGGTGGACGGGTGCGGGAGGCGGGCCATGACCGCGGTGGCGACAAGGGCCGTGAGCAGGTCGCGGCGCGCACTGCCCCACAGGTCGAGGGTGAACGGGTCCTTCTCCGGCGGCAGTTTGGAGAACACCGAGTCGCGCGTCACGAAGCGCAGGTAGCCGTCCTCGTAACCGGAGTTGGGCAGCCACTCCACCTGCACGACATCCGGCAGGCCGATGATGCGCGGGCCCGTCGCGCGCTTCACCCGGTCCGAGGTGTCGCTCCAGTCGATACGGACCCGGGCGCCGTCGAAGGAGACCGTGCCGTCGCTGGAGCGGACCGAGACGGGCACCGGCGGGCCGGGCAGAAGGTACGCCCCGGCCGGTTCCTTGGGGATCTGTTCGATGAGCAGGGCGTGGCGGATCTCCTCGGCGACGTACTCGGCGACCCCCGAACGGTCGATGTCCACGGACAGCCGGTACGGGTCAGCGGCGTCGGGCAGTCGGCCGCCGGTCGCCTGGAGCAGCGGGTCGGCGCCCTCGCGAAGCCTCAGACGCAGGCGGCCGCGCTTGCGTTCGGGCTCGTACACGACGCCCGCGACCGCTTCGAGGGGCACGGCGACCTCTCCGTACGTCTGCCGGAACAGCGGCACGGAGCGGTGCAGCCCCGGGGTGATCCGGACCGTGCTGCCGTCGAAGGCCCAGGTCCCGTCGCGCTGGATGATCTCGGCCATACGGAAATTCTCGCAGCCCGGTCAACACGGGGGTGGCCGGTTCACCCGCGCTGACCCAGACCTGGCGAACGCGGGGGGTGTGCGGTACGGCACAATGCGCTGTCGTCACAAGGCAGTTGTACGGCTGCGCAGTTGTGCGGTGGGCGGGTGTGCGGGTGGGCGAATGCGCGGTGAGCGGTGAGCGGGTGTACGGCCGATGAGTATTCGACGCAGTGGTGCGGAAGGCGGCAACGGGCGTGGCGGTGCAGGAGACTGGACAGGGCGCGGGGCGAGACGCCGTCCGGGGGGCCGGTCGGGGCGGGCACGAGGGCGGTTGTACCTGCGGGGACTGTCCGCACGGGGCGCGTGAGGGGCACCGGCGGGCAGTGGCCGCGTTCCTCGCCAAGCGGAACGAGCTGGCGTCGGGGCACGGGCTGCCCGCCGCGGTCGCGCACTCGGCCGGGGCCTCGCGGCAGTGGGTGTCGGACGCGCTGACCCAGTCCGCGGACCTCGTCGCCGAGCGCGGACGGGCCGAGGGGGAGGTCTGGCTCGGCCGCGTGTGGCGGCGAACAGTTCTGGCCGTGTGGGGCCTTGTGGTGATCCTGCTGCTGGTGCAGACGCTGACCGCGATCGGTGCGGGCTGGACGTCCGCGCGCACGGCGGGACTGCTCGCGGCGGTCGTGGTGGGCGGACTGCTGACCGTGGCCTCGTGGTTCCACCGGGCGCGGGGCGGAGTGCTGGCGCCGGTCATCGGCGAGGACAACAGGCTGTCCACCTCCCGTGTGGTGGCCGCCGCTTGGGTGCTGTTCGTCGTCTACGCGGTGCTGGTGCTGGCGGGGCGGCTCGCCGGGGCGTCCTCGCACACCGAGCGGGACTCCCTCATCTCGGGGCTCGAACTCGCCCGGGGCGCCGGCATCGTGACCGTACTCGCCGTCGTGTGCGCGATCGCCGTTCTGGTACGGCGAGTGGTGGGGCTGCGGGTTCTCGGGCAGCGGCTGCAGAAGGTACGGGCCGACCGGCCCCGGGCCGCCGACCTGATGACCGACGACTCCGGGCGCGGCAGCTTCGCGGACACGCAGTACGTCGTGCTGGGCGCCGTCGCGTTGGTCTTCGCGGCGGTACGGCTGGCCCGGCGGCCCGACCAGCTGCCGGATCTGCCGTGGGGGCTCGCGGTGGTGGTGCTGGTGTCGGCCGCCACGTACGTCGCCGGGAAGTACGCCGAGGGCGGGCGGCCGGTGATCCTCTCGGTCGTGCGGGCGCGCGAGGCCGGAGACCTGGACGCGCCGATCCGGACCGGGGACGACATCGAGATCCGGGGGGCCGGGTTCGTGCCGCCCGGGGCACAGAGCGCGGACCGGCTGTCGCGGATGATGGTGCGGATCGGCGCGGTGCATGTGCATGTGCCGTTGGTCCCGGTGCCCGGCGGGTTCAGTAACCCGTCCGACGCGGTGCTCACCGTGCCGGTGCCCGCGGACGTGGAGCCCGGGCGGGTGGAGGTACAGGTCGTCACCGCGGCGGGGGTGGAGACGAACCGGGTGGAGATCGACGTGACGGACTGAGGCCGCGCCCCGCACGACCGGGATCAAACAGGGTCGGGATCAAGCAGGGGCGGGACCAAACAGGGTCGGGTTCACACACGATCGGGATCAAAGGGGATGTTCGGGTGGACGTGGTGAAAATTTGTCCGTCCGGTCTTGAGCGGGGATGCGCCGCGGTACGTATTGTCTTGTTGAGGGGTGAACCGTTCGGCGGTTGAGAGGTGGCGGAGGCTATGGCTCACGGCATGCGGATGGACACGCACTCCGGGTACGCGGACGACGGCGGCGGGGACTGGCGGGACACCGCCACGCGGTACGCGTTGCTGCCGCTGCGGGTCTTCCTCGGCGTCACTTTCATCTATGCGGGGCTCGACAAACTCACCGACAGCGCGTTCATGTCCGACGCCGGGGCAGGCTCGATCGGCGACATGATGCGTGCGGTCCGTGATTCGTCGGCCGTTCCCGCCCTCATCGACCTGTCTCTCAAGAACCCCGTCGGTTTCGGCTATGCCATCGCCCTTGGCGAACTCGCGGTGGGGATCGGCACCCTGATCGGCCTGCTGGCCCGCCTCGCCGCGTTCGGCGGAGCACTGATCTCTCTCAGTCTCTGGCTGACGATGAGCTGGGCCTCGGACCCGTACTACTTCGGTAACGACCTCCCCTACCTGATGGCCTGGCTCCCCCTCGTGCTCGCCGGTGCCGGGGTGTTCTCCATCGACGCCAAGCTGCGGTCCCGCCGTAGGCGCCGGACGGGCGCCTACTAGATCGACCGCCGACCGCCGACCGCCGACCGTCGCTGTTGGCATGGAATGGCAGGCACGACACGGCACGCGCCCGGTTCTCGGCGCGGCTGGGCGGCGGCCCGGGGCCTGGCTCAGCCCGGGGCGTGCGTGCTGTCCCGCGAGGGCAGCCGGCGGCGCCGGCGGCGGCGTATTCCCTGGGCCAGGCCGCCCGTCACGGCCGCCAGGCACAGACCTCCGGTGACCAGCGGGATCACCGCGAACCATGGAGTCTCCCAGAGGCCGCCCGCGTCGCCGGCGTAGATGACACCCGTGAGGGCGATGAAGAAGCCCGCGACGAGCCGGCCGGGCTGGAATTCATGACGCAGCACGGGTGACCTCCGCTTGTCCGACGCCGACGTCGAGAGTGAGGTCGAGCGTGCCGCCGTCCTTGCTCCCGTCCGGGGGCGTGAGTGTCAGTTGTTTGTGCTTGCCCGGAGCAACGTCCACATCCTGTTCGTCGTCCCCGGGCAACTGGATGTCGCCGACGCCCACTTCGACGTCCAGCTTCAGCGTCGCGTTCTTCGGCACGAGGACCTTGAGCCGGCCTATGCCCACGTCGACGTTCGTCGTCACGGTCCGGCCCTTGCCGAGGCTGATCCTGCTGAGATCGAGGATTCCGGCGCCCGTACCCAGGTCGTACTGCCGCTGTACGGCGGCCGCCGTGGCCGGCGTCCAGTCCCTGCGTTCCCAGTGTGGCGTGATGTCCTTCGGCAGGACCGCCGAGCACGCCAGCAGGACCGCTGTGACGATCGCGAGGAAGACCGACCCTGCTCCCGTACGCCCCAGGAACGCGCTGACCGCGATGCCCAGGCCGAGCACGACCAGGGCACAGGCCAGGCCGGTCTGGAGGCTGGTGCCGAGCGTGTGGTCGTCCCAGGCTGCCTTCGTACCGAGCCCGCCCGCGACGAGGGCGAGCAGGAACACCCGGCCGCCGATCCAGCGAGGGCCGCGGGGCTTGGGGTCACGCGTCCGTATGTCCCGGTCGGCGCCGCCGCCGTGCGCGATGGTGATCGCCGCCTCGATGTCGCGGTCCCGTGTGCTCCTGGGACCCCACAGATAGCCCGTGCCGCCCACATACGTCCCGTCCTTGACGATGGGCTCGCGCCACCAGGAGGGGAAGGAGGCGGGCACGGGCGGTGCCTGGGCCTCCGGCGGGGCGTCGGCGACGGCCTGCGCGGCGATGGGACCTCCCCTGTTCGCGCGCGGCCGGGAGCTGGGAGACGGGGCGGGGTCGTCGGTGCCTCGCTGCCGCGACCAGTAGCCGGCGCCCGCGAGGAGCAGGGAGAGCGTCGCCGCGAAGGTCAGCACGCTTGCGTTGTTCAGCATGGAGAGGAACACACCGCAGCCGACCAGGGCGAACAGCACGCCCGCCAGCGCCTGGCCGTCGACGCGGCCGGTGAGGAGCTTGCGCACCTCGTTCTCCTCCTCGTCGTCGTACGGGACGAAGAGCCAGGCGAAGCCGTAGAAGATGAGGCCGAGGCCGCCGATCGCCGAGAGCACCGCGAGCACGATCCGGAAGATCACCGGGTCCATGTCGCACTGCCGCCCGAGCCCCGCGCACACACCGCTCAGCATCTTGTGCCGCCGGTCGCGGCGGAACCTGCGCGGGATTTCGGGCACTACCGGGTCCTCAGGTGCGCCTCTCACGCCCGCCGCGCGCGGCTTCTCCCTCGCCGGCGCAGGGCCCGTCGGTGCCCGGCCTGCCGACGCCGGGCCCGCCGCGGCGTGCTGCTGATCGCTCATACGTCCATGGTGACTGCCACGAAGGCACGGCGGCAGTGGGTACGACCCTGGTCGAACCCTGAATTCGACCCCGGGGACGATCCGCATGCCGCGCGACGCCGGTCGGCACGGCCCGTCCGGCCCCATCCTGCCCTGTTTGGCCCCGCCCGGCACCGCCCCGAGGCCGGATTCGAAGATCAGGGGAGTCTCGGGGGTCGACCCTGATGCCCGGCGGGTCCCGGCGTGTGAATATCGATGGCATGCCGGATGCCGCAGCTCTGACCGTCGAGGACCCGCGGCCTCCGCGCAAGCTCTACCGCAGCAGCGACGGACGCTGGCTCGGGGGCGTGGCGCGGGGGCTCGCCGGGCATCTCGGCCTGCCTGTCATCTGGGTGCGGCTGGTCTTCGCGGGCCTGTTCATGGCGGACGGCCTGGGGGCGTTGCTGTACGCGGCATTCTGGTTCTTCGTCCCGCTCGGCGTCGGTGGCGTGGACGCCGAGCGGCCTCCCGCCCTCGCCACCGAGACCGCGCCCGACGGCCGCCGCAGACTCGTGGCCCGCAAGCCCGACAAGGGGCAGATCGTCGCGCTGCTCGCGATGGTCGTCGTGGCCATGGTCTTCGTGGAGAACGTCGATCTGAGCGGCGGGGCCAAGGCCTACCTCTGGCCCACCGTCCTCGTCGGCGCGGGCGTGGCCCTGGTCTGGCGCCAGGCGGACAACGCGCGACGGGCCCGCTGGATGGAGGCCGGGCGCCGCAAGCGCACGATCACACTGTTCCGCTCCGCGGCCGGGGTCCTGCTCGTCGCCGCGGGAGTCTCCGGGACATTCGTCCTGCAGGGCTCCGCCGCCCACCTCGGTTCGGTCCTGCAGGCCGCGCTCGCCGTCCTCGTCGGGATAGCGCTGCTGGCCGGTCCGTATCTCGTGCGGATGACCCAGGACCTCTCCGAGGAGCGCCTGATGCGTATCCGCGCCCAGGAGCGGGCCGAAGTCGCCGCGCACGTCCACGACTCGGTGCTGCACACCCTGACCCTGATACAGCGCAACGCGGAGAACGCGAGCGAGGTCCGACGGCTCGCCCGCGCCCAGGAGCGCGACCTGCGCAACTGGCTCTACAGACCGGAGGGCACCGGCAAGGACGAGCCGGAGGAGCCCGACACCCTCGCCGAGGCCGTCAAGCGCAGTGCGGCGGAGGTCGAGGACAAGCACGGGGTCCCCATCGAGGTCGTGGTCGTCGGCGACTGCCCGCTCGACGACAGGACCGGCGCCCAGATGCAGGCCGCGAGGGAAGCGATGGTGAACGCGGCCAAGTACGGTGGCGAGGGCGGCGCGGTGCAGGTCTTCGCCGAGGTCGAGGGGAGGACCGTCTTCGTGTCGGTCCGGGACCGCGGCCCCGGGTTCGACCTGGACGCGATACCCGCCGACCGCATGGGCGTCAGAGAATCGATCATCGGCCGCATGGAGCGCAACGGCGGTACGGCCCGGCTGCGCGCGGTGCCGGACGGCGGCACGGAAGTCGAGCTGGAGATGGAGAGGGCGGAGACATGAGCGACGCGAACGAACCGACCGGAGCGGTCGAGCCGAACGCCGGCGCGACCGGTGTCGGCGCGACCGGCGCGGGCGCGGCCGAGGACCCGGCGGGTTCCGCGCCAGGGCGGCGGGCGCGTGTGGTGCTCGTCGACGACCACCGCATGTTCCGTACCGGAGTCCAGGCGGAGATCGGGCAGACCGAGCAGACCGGTGTCGAGGTGATCGGCGAGGCCGCGGACGTCGACCAGGCGGTCACGGTCATCACCGCGACGCGCCCCGAGGTCGTCCTCCTCGACGTGCACCTGCCGGGCGGCGGCGGGGTCGAAGTACTGCGCCGCTGCTCGCCGTTGATGTCCGATGCCGAGCAACCGGTCCGCTTCCTCGCGCTGTCCGTGTCGGACGCCGCCGAGGACGTCATCGGTGTGATCCGGGGCGGCGCCCGCGGCTACGTGACGAAGACGATCACCGGCGCGGATCTCGTCGACTCCATCTTCCGCGTCCAGGACGGCGACGCCGTCTTCTCGCCCCGCCTGGCCGGCTTCGTCCTCGACGCCTTCGCCTCGACCGACGCCCCGCCCGTCGACGAGGACCTCGACCGACTCACCCAGCGCGAACGCGAGGTCCTGCGCCTCATCGCCCGGGGATACGCGTACAAGGAGATCGCCAAGCAGCTCTTCATCTCCGTCAAGACGGTCGAGTCCCACGTCTCGGCCGTCCTCCGCAAGCTGCAGTTGTCGAACCGGCACGAACTGACGAGGTGGGCGACGGCACGCAGGTTGGTGTGACGGCTGGTCTGACGGCTGGTGCGACCCGGCCACACTGCGGACCGGTATGGCCGTCCGGGGGCGCGTGTGTGATCACACGGATGCCCTTGTGCGCGACGAGAGGAGGCCGGCATGCTGCTGAGGTTCCGCGGCGCTCGGAGCCCCCTGCTCGCGGCCCCGGCGCACGCCTGGGCCGCCTTCGTCGCGTACACCGGCCGCACCTGAACGCCGACGCCTGAGCCCCGTGCTTCGGGCCCCGCCGCTGCGCGCGTGAGCCGTTGAAGAGTCAGCCCGGCTGCAACGAATTCAGCGACTGGCGCGCGGCGATGGTGGCCAATCCGGGTTAACGGCCACGGCCTTGAAGAACGTGTAGTGGAAGGTGCCGTCCTCGCCCGCCGTTCGGTACAGGTCCGTCACGCCGCGGTCGAAGGCCTCGGGGGTCGTCAGGCCCGCGGCCAGGGCGTCCTCCCGTACGGACTCGATCATGGTGATGAAGGTGTTGCGGGTGAAGCCCTCGACCAGGGGCGGGCGGGAGCGGTCGGCGTAGACCGGGTGGGGGCGGACGGTGACCCCTTGGTATCCGGCGGTGGTGAGGAGCGGGTGGAGTTGGCGGCCCAGCAGGGCGTTTCCCCCGGCCGCGCGCTGGAGTCGGACCTGGCAGCCGATGGCGGCGTGGGCGTCCGCGCTGTCGGGGTGGAAGAACGCCGAACCGTGGTCGCCCTCGATGACCGTGAGGGTGCCGCCGGGGCGCAGGACGCGGCGCAGAGCGGTGAGCGCGCGCTGCGGGTCGGCCAGGTGTTCCAGCACGAAGCAGACGAAGACGTGGTCGAACGTGGCTTCCGGGAAGGGGAGGTCGAAGAGGTCGGCCTGATGCCAGGTTACGGAGGCGCGGGGGCGGTCGGCCGTTACCCGTGCGCGGGCCGCGGCGAGTGAGTCGGCCGAGATGTCCACCGCCGTGAAACGGGCCTGCGGGCTTGCCGCGACCAGATGGACCGTCTGAGCGCCCACGCCGCAGCCGACCTCCAGGACCTTGCTGCCCGGTGGATACGCCGTACCGGCGTGGAGGAGTTCCGCGAGGGTGTCGGCCTGGTCGCCGAGGCGGCGGGACTCGTGGGCGGAGTAGCCGTGAACGTAGTCGACGGGCTTCATGACGGCAGGGGCAGGGGCAGGGGCAGGGGACGGGGCAGAGGCGAGGGTGGGGGTGGTGGCAGTGGGTGTTGTGGCTGTGGCGTCGGCAGGTGTGGTCATAGCCGTGAGCCTGGTCCGGGAACGGTTCCGTGGACAGGGCCAATGAGGTGGCCGGTTAGAGAGCCAAAGGGGAGTGGCAGGGGCTCTGACGGCACGACCAGGCCCGGTTCACGTGACGCCCGCAGCCCCGTCCCGCCGCTCACGTCACGCGAGTCGCCCCCGCGAACGGCATCTCGTCGACCGGCGCCTCCCGCACCGGCTCCGACGGGTTGGGCGCGTGGACCATCTGCCCGTTGCCCACGTACAGCCCCACATGACTGATGCCCGAATAGAAGAACACCAGGTCACCGGGCTGGAGTTCGGAACGTGAGACGCGTCGGCCCGCGTTGATCTGCGCGTACGTCGTCCGGGGCAGTGAGATGCCCGCGGCGCGGAACGCGGCCTGCATCAGCCCCGAGCAGTCGAAAGCGTCGGGGCCGGTGGCACCCCACACATACGGGCTGCCGAGCTTCCCGTAGGCGTACGAGACCGCCGCCGCCGAGCGGGAGTGGGAGGAGGAGCCGGGGGCGGTCGTGGCGGAGCCCGCGCCGAGGCCGCGTGGGGCCGAGCCGGAACGCGAGGCACGTGCCGTGTCCGGGTCGTCCGCGCCGATACGCGCCCGGTCCTCGTCCGACAGCCGCGACAGCAGTTGGCGTGCCTCGCCCAGTTTCCCGGTGACCGTCTTCTTGTGCCGTTTCAGATCCGCCTGCCGTGCCTTGAGCGAGGTGAGTTCGACGTGTGCGGCGCCGCGCAACTGCTCGATCTCGCGCAGCTGGGTGCGTACACGCGACACCGCTGAAGCCTGCCGGTGGCCGGCCCGCTCGGCGAACGCGGCCCCGTCCAGGTACTGATCGGGGTTCGAGGAGAGCAGCAGCCCCAGTGAGGGATCGATACCCTCGCCCCGGTACTGGGCGGTCGCCAACGAACCGAGTGCGTCACGCTCGGAGTTGAGCCGTTCTGTTTTGCGTGCGGCCTCGTCCTGGAGGGTGCCCAGCCGGTCGGCCGCCTTCGTGGACTTCTCCTTGGCCCCGTTGTACTTCTCGGTGGCGACCTCCGCCTCCTGGTACAGCTTGTCGACCTTGGCCTTCACCTGCGCCGGCGTCAGGTCGGGCGAGGCAACCCCCGTCCCGTCGAAGCCGGTCGCACTCGCCGCGCCCACGAGCGCGATGGTGAAGGCGGTGCGGGCCGTACCGCCGCCGAGTGAGCGCTGCCTGGGCTTGCGGTGCGCTGCCACGTGCGATCCACGTTCCTTCCGTGCGGCCGCCGAGGCGCTGGTACGTCCACGGCGGCGGTTTCAAGGGCCGGTTGCACGTCCGGCGGCGGCCCGCACAGGGGGAGCGGACCGCCGCCGGACCTTTCTGGCGGTGGTGCCGACTGCCGCCCCTGACCCGGGCGGTTGTGGTGGGGAGCCGGTCACCTGGGGAAGGACGCTAAACCTGGCGGTGGGCCGTTGGTAACGGCATGTACGGAAGTGGTGACAGTCGGGCATGAGGTGACCGGATGCGACCGTGATCCGGACCCGGCGCCATCGACTTGGCGTGCTGGGGTGACCGATGCGTGCGTTGTGGGGGAACGGCGGAAAAGACCGTGCTACGGGGCCCGCGCCACGATGGGCTTCGCGTTATGCGGTTCGCGCTCTGGCTCTGGCTCTGGCAGGGGTGCTGGGCACACAGCCGCGACGCTGTGGCGGCCGGGGTGGTGCGAGGCGGGGTGCGGGCGTCCGGTTAGGGTCCGGGCTCATGGACGTACTCATTCATGTCTTCGTCGCCCTGCACATCATCGGCATCGCCTCCCTGCTGGGCGGCTTCCTCACCCAGATGAAGGCCATGGGCGACGGCACGGCCCGCTTCACCCCCGCCATGCTCCACGGCGCACTGACCATGCTGGTCACCGGCGCGGTCCTCGTCGGCCTCAACCAGGCCGACGACCAGACCGTCAACAACATCAAGATCGGCGTGAAACTGGCCCTGCTGGTCGTGATCCTCGGCCTCGTCTACGTGAAACGCGACGAGGAGAAGGTGGAGAAGGGGCTGTTCGGCCTGGTGGGCGGACTGACCACGGTGAACATCTTCATCGCGCTGCTCTGGACCTGAGCGACAGCCGGAAGGCGCCGGAAAGTACCGGAAGCGAGAAGCCGGAAGGCGGAGGCTGTTGTCCGGCTCCCGGCCTGCGAGCGGTGTCCTTACGCCGGTCGCACCACGCTGTGGATCGGCATGTAGTAGATCGACTCCTCGCGGACGTACGCACCCGGCTTGGGGGCGTGGATCATCATGCCGTCGCCGATGTAGATGCCGACGTGGCTGATGTCGTCGTAGAAGAAGACGAGGTCACCGGGCTGGGCGTGGTCCACGGAGACCGTCGTGCCGGTCTCGACCTGGTCCCACGTCGTGCGCGGAAGGGTGACACCGGCGGCCTTCCAGGCGGCCTGGGTGAGCCCGGAGCAGTCGTACGAACCGGGGCCGCTCGCGCCCCAGACGTACGGCTTGCCGGTCTGGGCGCGGGCGAAGGCGAGCGCCTTGGCGGCCTTGGCCGTGGCTGCGGAATCGGAGCCCGGCACGCTCCCCGTACCCGTACCCGTACCCGTACCTGTGCCAGCTCCCGTACCCGTACTCGTGGTGGCGCCCGTGTCCTGCTGGGCCTGCTGGGCCCGTGCCGCCGCCTCCTGGCGTCGGCGCTCCGCGTCGGCCGCCTGCTGCCGGGCCAGTTCGTCCGCCTTGCGGCGGGCCTCCTGCTGCCTCTCGCGCTCGATCGCCGCGAGCCGGGCCTTGTCCTCGGCGGTCAGCCTCGAAAGGAGTTCGCGCGCCGTGCCGAGCTTCCGCTGGACGTCAGCTTTGGACGCCTTCAGCGTGCTCTGTGTCGTGGTGAGCGTCTCCAGGCCCTCGGACGCCTCCTGCCGCTTCTTCGATGCGGCGGCCTGCTGCGTCGCGTAGTCGTCGACGGCCTGCTGCTGCCGAGCGGTCAGCCGGCTCATCAGCTGGGTCTGGTCGAAGTAGTCCTGCGGGTCGTCCGCGAGGAGGAGGTGAGCCGTGTCGGGGGCGGAGGCTCCTGTGCGGTACTGAGAGGTGGCGAAGGACCCGAGCGACTCGCGCGCGCTGTTGAGCTTCTCCGTGCGCTTCGCCACGTCGTCGAGGAGGGTGTCGACGCGCTTGCGCTGCTTGGTGGTCTTCTCTTTGGTCGCGTTGTACTTCTCGGTGGCCGTACCCGCCTGCTGGTAGAGGTCGTCGACCTTCTTCTGGACTTCCTCCATGCTCGGAGTGCTCGGGGCGGGCTCCGCGGCCGGCGAGGCGTCCGCCGTCTGGGAGAGCAGGGCCACCGAGGTCAGGGCCGCGGTGGCAATGGCCGGCGTCCGTATGCCCATGGAACTGGGGGGCCGCGACTTGCGGTGTGGCGCCACGAGGGCGTCTCCTTCCGTCATCCGCCTACCGAGTTAGCTGTCGGGTTCGGGCGAATGCTCCGGAAGGTTTGCCCTACGGTCCTCGTCCCGCGAGGGAGTCGGACCGATTCACCCCAAGATCGGTTGGGTCCCCGGTTCCGGAGGCCATGAGGGCGTACCGGATTCGGCGGAGTCCGCTCGGCCCGGCGTTGTTCGCCGGTGCGGGTCGAGCGACCTACTCGAAAGTTAGCCAATTCGTGTGGCTCCTGTGAAGTTTGATGTGCGATTTGCCCGATAGATTTTCGTTATCTGGGTCTCGGGCTTCGCTTCTGGGTGTCAATTGGTCATTGTCTGGGGTGAGTTGTCCGAAGTGGTGCGGCAGTGGCGTGGAGTGGTGAATTCCGTCTACTCCGCGCCGTTGGCTGTCAATCGGCCAGAGTTGGCTGCGGTGTGGAGAGGGTGTGTCCCGGCCCGACCGGTCGGTCGCAGACCGTGGTGAGGTGGTGATGGTGAGTGAGAGCTTGTCCTGGTCGGCCGGTCGGATTCCGCCGAGTTTCCGGGGTGGCGGCAGGGTGTCAGTGGGGGCGCCTAGACTCGGAGAGCGATGAGCAGCCTCTTTGATGACAGCTTCCTGGCGGACCTCAAGCCCTCGCAGGGTCATGAGGAAGAGCCGCCGCCGCCCGAGGACGAGGCGCCGGATCCGGTTCCGGTTCCGGACGACCTGTTCGGCGGGCGTTTTGACGTGCCGCCGAGCCGACAGGCCTCCGCCGAAGGCGGGGGCGGGTACTACCGTGACGGCGCCCCCCGGCCGCTCATGGATCCGGCCGCGCTCCTGGACGGGCTGAACGAGAACCAGCGCGCGGCGGTGGTCCATCACGGCTCACCCCTGCTCATCGTGGCCGGCGCCGGTTCCGGCAAGACCCGTGTACTGACGCACCGGATCGCCCACCTGCTGGGCGAGCGCAAGGTGCACCCCGGCCAGATCCTCGCGATCACCTTCACGAACAAGGCCGCGGGCGAGATGAAGGAGCGCGTCGAGCAGCTCGTCGGCCCGCGGGCGAACGCCATGTGGGTGATGACCTTCCACAGCGCCTGCGTGCGGATCCTGCGCCGCGAGAGCAAGAAGCTCGGCTTCACCTCGTCCTTCTCGATCTACGACGCCGCCGACAGCAAGCGCCTCATGGCCCTGGTCTGCCGCGACCTGGACCTGGACCCCAAGCGCTTCCCTCCGAAGTCCTTCAGCGCCAAGATCTCGAACCTGAAGAACGAGCTGATCGACGAGGAGGACTTCGCCGCCCAGGCGGGCGACGGTTTCGAGAAGGCTGTCGCCCAGGCCTACGCGATGTACCAATCGCGGCTGCGCGAGGCGAACGCGCTGGACTTCGACGACCTGATCATGACGACGGTCAACCTCCTGCGCGCCTTCCCCGACGTCGCCGAGCATTACCGTCGCCGCTTCCGTCACGTCCTCGTGGACGAGTACCAGGACACGAACCACGCGCAGTACTCCCTCGTCCGGGAGCTCGTCGGCACCGCCGCGCCCTCCGCCGAGCACCCCGAGGACATCCCGCCCGGGGAGGACGATCTCCAGCCCGCCGAGCTGTGCGTCGTCGGTGACGCCGACCAGTCGATCTACGCCTTCCGTGGCGCGACGATCCGCAACATCCTCCAGTTCGAGGAGGATTACCCGAACGCGACCACGATCCTGCTGGAGCAGAACTACCGCTCCACGCAGACGATCCTGACCGCCGCCAACGCGGTCATCGAGCGCAACGAGTCCCGGCGTCCCAAGAACCTGTGGACCAACGCGGGCGCGGGTGCGCGCATCACGGGCTACGTCGCCGACACCGAGCACGACGAGGCCCAGTTCATCGCCGACGAGATAGACCGTCTCACCGACGCGGGCGACGCGAAGGCCGGCGACGTCGCCGTCTTCTACCGTACGAACGCCCAGTCCCGTGTCTTCGAAGAGATCTTCATCCGGGTCGGTCTGCCCTACAAGGTCGTCGGCGGCGTCCGCTTCTACGAGCGCAAGGAGGTCCGGGACGTCCTCGCGTACCTGCGTGTGCTCGCGAACCCCGAGGACTCCGTACCGCTGCGCCGCATCCTGAACGTACCCAAGCGCGGCATCGGCGACCGCGCCGAGGCGATGATCGACGCGCTCTCCCAGCGCGAGAAGATCAGCTTCCCGCAGGCGCTGCGCCGCGTCGACGAGGCGTACGGCATGGCGGCTCGCTCGACCAACGCCGTCAAGCGGTTCAACACGCTGATGGAGGACCTCCGTACGATCGTCGAGTCCGGCGCGGGCCCGGCGACCGTCGTGCAGGCGATCCTCGAACGCACCGGATATCTCGCCGAGTTGCAGAGCTCCACCGACCCGCAGGACGAGACCCGCATCGAGAACCTCCAGGAACTCGCCTCGGTGGCATTGGAGTTCGAGCAGGAGTCGGGCCGCGCCGAGGCCGCAGGCGCAGGCGGAGCCGAGGGTGAAGGTGGGGCCGACGGTGAAGGTGGAGCCGAGGGCGAGGGTGAGACGCCGGCCGGGCTTGCCGCCTTCCTGGAGCGGGTGGCCCTGGTCGCCGACTCCGACCAGATCCCCGACGAGGACGAGGACGGCTCAGGCGTCATCACCTTGATGACCCTCCACACCGCCAAGGGCCTCGAATTCCCGGTCGTCTTCCTGACCGGCATGGAGGACGGCGTCTTCCCGCACATGCGCGCCCTCGGCCAGACGAAGGAGCTGGAGGAGGAGCGGCGGCTCGCGTACGTCGGCATCACGCGCGCCCGTGAGCGGCTGTATCTGACGCGGGCGTCGATGCGCAGTGCGTGGGGGCAGCCCTCGTACAACCCGCCGTCCCGCTTCCTGGAGGAGATCCCGGACGCACATCTGGACTGGAAGCGCAGGGGGTCCATGGGGCCTGTGGCCACCGGCCCGGCCGCCGGTGTGGCAGCTTCCCTGTCGTCCTCCCTCTCCCGTTCGGCGGCCTCGGGCGCGTCCGGCTTCGCGACGCGGCGGGGTGCTTCGGACAAGCCGGTGGTGTCGCTGGCGGTCGGAGACCGGGTCACGCACGACCAGTTCGGCCTCGGCACGGTGGTCGGGGTGAAGGGCATGGGGGCGAACTCGGAGGCGACGGTCGACTTCGGCGGCGAGAAGCCGAAGCGTCTGCTACTGCGGTACGCGCCGGTTGAGAAGCTGTAGGAAAACCGGAAAGCCGGGAGGTCCCCGGGAAAGACAGGGAGACGCGGGAGATCCTGCCGGACGAGTGAGGCGGGGTCGCCGGTCCGAGGGCTCGCCTACGTGGGGTCCACTCCGTGGCTGCGCAGCCACGGGAGCGGATCGATCGCCGAACCGCCGCCGGGACGTACCTCGAAGTGGAGGTGCGGGCCGGTGGAGTTGCCGGAGTTGCCGGAGTAGGCGATCGGGTCGCCGGCCTTCACGACCGTCCCCGAGGCGACCTTGTACGTGGAGAGGTGGCAGTACCAGGTCTCCGTACCGTCCTTGGCCGTCACGATGACCATGTTTCCGTAGGCGCTGTTCCACTGCGTACGGACGGTCCCGTCGGTCGCGGCCATCACCGTCGTGCCGTACGAGACCGGGAAGTCGATACCGGTGTGCACGGACATCCAGTTGATGCCGGCCTGACCGTAGTAGGCGCTGAGCCCGTGCCGCTCGACCGGCAGTGCGAACTTCGGACGCAGCCGCTCCTTGCGGGCCGCGTCCGCCGCCGCCTTCTGCTTCTCGGCGACCCGCTCGGCCTTCAAGTCGATACGTTCCTGCGTACGGCTCGCCCGGTCGGCGAAGTCGTCCGCGTCCGCGGAGAGGTTCTCCAGCTGGGCGTCCAGCTTGTTGTTCGCGGCAGACGGCTTCACGGGGCTCGCATCGGGCGCGGCGGCTGTCGTGCGGACATCGTCTCCGCCGTCGTCGCCACCGGTCACGGACGCTGCGGCGATGCCCGCGACACCCATCACGCACGCCGAGGGCACGGCGATCGTCAACAGCGCGGAACGCTTGGGCGGGGGGCGGCGGCGCGACGACCGGGAAGCGGAACGGCCCGCCGCGCGGGACGCGGCACGCGTGCCCGGGGCGGCGGCGGAGACCGGAGCGATCTCCTCGGCACCTTCGAGCGGCGACGGCTCGTCGTCCGCGTGGGTTCCGGGGTCCGAGTCGGCGATGTCATCGGCATGGTCTGAGCGGCCGAACTCGCCTTGTGCGGTGGCCTGTTCCTCATAGGGAACTTGTTCGAACGTGCTGGTGGCCTGCTGGTCGTACGCGACGTGACGGTCGTACGCGTCCTGCTGGTCGTACGACTCGTGCTCCGCCTGCGGGTGCGCCTGCGCGTGGAGCTGGGTCTCGGCCTGGGCGTGGGGCTGCGCCTGGGACTGTCCCTGGTGCTGTCCCTGGTGTTGCTCGCCGCCGTCCGAGTTCCACGCCGTGGCGTCGTACGTGCCCGTCTCGAAGGTCGGCGCCGTCCACTGCTGGGTGGGGTCGACCGGGTCTGCCTGGCGCCAGGCGTTCGCGTCCCACTGCCCGGTGCCGTCGGGGCTCCCGGCCTGCGCCGGGATCTCACCGAGCTGCTGGTAACCGGTATTCGGCCAGACACCGCTCGTGTCATAGCTGCCGGTCTCGTAGGCGGCGTGGTGCTGGGCCGCGTACGGGTCGTAGTTCAGCGTCTGATGACTGCCGGTGGAATGCCGCCAGTTACCGCTGGGAGATGCCCCGGTCGTGGCGTCGTACGAACCCGTTGCGCCGCCGCTGCCGTCGGTTCCGCTTCCGTTGCCGGGCAGATCGCCGAAGAGGGGATCGGTGTCGAACGTGGTCGTCGGGTAGGCGCCCGTCGTGTCGTAGCCGCCCGTCGTGCCGTAAGAGCCGGTGACGGCCGGTTCAAAACCGGTGGCGGGGTACCCGTCGTGCATGGTGAAGTCGCCGTACGGGGCTTCCTGCTGGCCATAGGACGCGTAGTGCGCCGAGATGGCCTCGGGAGCCGGAGCCGGGGGAGTTACGGTCCCCGACGGGTGACGGTCGTTCACCAACTTCTCTTTCGCCTCGACAACAGGGGCTGGCAGAGCAGTGCGGTGACTGTACCCGGCGGTATGAGGGCGCGACAATCTTCGGCAGGTTTCCTCCTCTCAGGAAACGGGCATTCGGCCGCCTTTCGGCGGTGTATGGGCACAGCCTTGGCCTTGCGTTCGATGAATGTTCGAAGAAACGAAGTCTCCGGAGCCGAATGCGGCTTCCGCTTGCGGCGCTTCTGGCCGCTTCCCGAGGCTCCGGTTCAGGGTGGACCGCGTCCAGACACCTGCTTCCGGTTACGCCTTCCGGTGACGCCGTTCCCGTTGAAGCTGTCCCGTTACGCCACTGTCAGGCCGCCGGTGTGAGCGGCGGCGCGGGCGGTTTCCTCCTCGGCGTCCAGGGCCTGGCGTATGCCGGCCGCGACCGCCGGGTGCACCGGCAGGGCGAGATGCCCGATTCCGCTCACCCGTACGTTCTGCACGAGCAGATCCGGGTGCGCGATGCACGCCGTCTCCAACGGGACCATCAACTGGTCGAGATCGCTCCAGAAGCTCACGAACCGCGTGCGGCAGTGCGGCGCCGGCTCGCGCAACTCCTCCAGCACGCCGGAACCCGGGCGCATTTGGCGAACGATCGGGTGCGCGTTCATCAGCGGCACGACGCGTGTGCCCGCGTGCGGTGTACCCAGGGTGACCAGGGTCCGGACGCGGACGTCACCCCCCAGACGCTGCACGTAATAGCGCGCGATCAGCCCACCGAGGCTGTGCCCGACGATGTCCACCTCCTGGCGGCCGGTGCGCTCGCAGATCTCCTCTATGTGCCGGCCGAGCAGCTCGGCTGCGGCCCGTATGTCACAGGTCAGCGGAGAGTAGTTGAGCGACTCGATCTGCTGCCGGCCGTGCTGGGCCAGCGAACGGCGCAGCAGGACGAAGATCGAGCGGTTGTCTATGAAGCCGTGCAGCAGGACGACCGGGGGCTTGTCCGGTGTGGGCAGCCGGGCGGTGTCTGCGGTGCCGTGCGGGCCGAGGCCCGTGCCGAGATCCGGGTCGGGCGGATCGGCCGGCGACTGGGCCGGGACCGGGGACGGGCGGCGCTCCGAGGTGATGCCGGAGGGGTAGAGGACGAGATGGCCCGCGAGGATCGCGATCTCCAGGGCCGTCGCCTTGAGCAGGGTCAGGGAGAGTCCGGCCAGTCTGCTGGGGAGCAGACGCTGGCAGAGTGGAAGAAGGGGCAGCAATGTCCTGTTGACCTTCATGGCCGACCTCCCGTCGGCGCACGGCAGGAACCCTCTGTCCCCCGTGTGCCCTAGTGGGAAGCCGGTGAGTGAGGACGGCGACGGTGCACGTGCGGCGTGGGTGTGACGCCGGTGGAGCGACGGGGTGCCCGTCGTCGTGCGATCGCCGGTACGCCGCACCACCCCGTCGCGCGGCTGACGGCGCGGAGGTGCGGAGACCTCGTAGCGGTTTCCCTTGCGCTCGTCCCGCCTGCGAACTGTGTGTCGCGGTGTGGCGGTCGGTGCGCTGCGAACTTGTCCCACGGTGTGATTTCCCCCTCGGTCTCCACCGCGAAACTGCCGGTTGCGGGATGCTGGCGATAACGTTCGTTCACTTCCCCGGGCCGTATGGTGCGAGGTGGGCTAGTCGGTTCATGGAGGCAGTGATGGGTGTGACAACCGGTCCGATCCGCGTGGTGGTGGCCAAACCGGGGCTCGACGGGCACGATCGCGGGGCGAAGGTGATCGCGCGGGCGCTGCGGGACGCCGGTATGGAGGTCATCTACACCGGCCTCCACCAGACGCCCGAGCAAATCGTGGGCACGGCGATCCAGGAGGACGCGGACGCGATCGGTCTCTCCATCCTGTCCGGCGCGCACAACACCCTGTTCGCCGCCGTCATCGAACTCCTGAAGGAGCGCGACGCCGAGGACATCAAGGTGTTCGGCGGGGGGATCATCCCCGAGGCGGACATCGCACCGCTCAAGGAGAAGGGCGTCGCCGAGATCTTCACGCCGGGGGCCACGACGACGTCGATCGTGGACTGGGTGCGCGCCAACGTCCGGCAGCCCGCGTAGGGCTCCGCCGGCCTGATGGCCCGGGGCCCGAGGGGCCGGGGTCATGTCCGGGTGAGTTCGCTTTGCATTGCCGCGCGTAGGCGCAGTGTGGTGACCAGGCGTTGGAAGGATTCGGCCCAGTAGCCTCCGGCGCCCGGAGCCGCGTTCTCCGACTCGTCGGGGACGGCTGTGAGTGCTTCGAGACGGATGGCCTCCGCCGGGTCCAGACAGCGTTCGGCCAGTCCCATGACCCCGCTGAAACTCCATGGATAACTCCCCGCGTCCCGCGCGATGTTGAGTGCGTCCACCACGGCCCCGCCCAACGGGCCGGCCCAGGGCACCGTGCACACCCCGAGCAGCTGAAACGCCTCGGACAGTCCGTGCACGGCGATGAACCCCGCCACCCATTGGGCCCGCTCCGAAGCCGCCAGCGTGCTGAGCAGCTTCGCCCGCTCGGCGAGGGACACCGCTCCGGGCCCGCCCGCCTCCGGCGCCGCCGGTGTCCCCAGCAGCGCTCTGGACCAGGAAGGGTCACGCTGACGCACCGCCGCCCGGCACCACGCGGCATGCAGCTCGTCCTGCCAGTCGTCGGCCACCGGCAGTGCCACGATCTCCTCCGGCGTACGCCCGCCGAGCCGTCGCGACCAGGTACCGAGCGGTGCCGCCTCCATCAACTGGCCCAGCCACCACGACCGTTCACCACGCCCCGCCGGAGCCTTGGAGACCACGCCGTCCCGCTCCATGCCGGGATCGCACTCGTGCGGCGCCTCCACCGCTATCGTCGGCGCGCCGAGCGTATGGTCGACCGCGACGCAGGACACCGCTCGCTCCGCCATCCGCCCGGCGAGCGCCGAGCCGGGCAGAGCGGACAGCAGCTCCGCCGCGGTGGCCCGCACATTGCGGCTCCGGTCGGCCAACGCCCCCTCCAGGAACGGCTCGTCCGCCGCGCACAGCCCCGTCCGCAACGAGTCGAGGAACATCAACCGGTCCTCGGCCCGCTCCGACGCCCAGGTCGTGGAGAGCAGATCCCGCGCGGCCGCCGCGTCCCGTGCCCGGACCGACGACAGGAGCGCGACCCGTTCGGCGAACAGCCCCTCCTCCCACAGCTCCCGCACCCGCTCCGGCTCCTTGGGCCCGGGCAGGACCGCACCGCCGCCCGGCGTCGACCGCAACGCGAACCGCCAGTCCGTGTTCAGCCGGGCCAGCCACAGGGCCCGCGGTCCCGCGAACGCCAGCACCGCCGGCCGGATGTCCGTACGCCCCCGGGCCGCGTCCAGCAGTGCGGGCAGCGCCTGTGGAGGAGCCGCGAAACCATGCCGGTTCGCCGTGGCGAGCCACTGCGGCAACAGCTCCATGAGATCGGGCGCCGTACCCCTGCGTCCGCCGCTCCCCGTCCCCGGCCGGTCGGCGAGCAGCATCGTCAGCCTGCGTGCCGCCGCCGGCGGCAGCGCGGGGCGAGAGTCCTCCGCCACAGGCTCGATCCGGGCCGCCGCCCGCCCCGGCCGCATCCCGGCCCGTCGCCGCACGGTCTCCACGGCCGCCGCGTCCAGCAACGCCGTCGGCGCGTCGCGCCCGGGCCCGACTCCCGTCGGCGCACGGCGCGCGGTTCCCAGCAGCGCCGCGGTCACAAGCTCCTCCCAGCGGCTTCCGGCGGGCGCCTCTGTGGGAGCGGGGGTACTGGTCATGAGCATCCCTTCCATAGCGGGTGGAGCCATAGCGGCTGAAGCTGTAGGGGGCGAGTCGGATCGGGGCGCCGGACCGGGTACGCCGTGGGGGCCGAGAAAGCTGGAGGGCGGGGCCGTCAGCACAGGGTCACCGCCTCGCCCGGCCCCTCCGGCCAGGCCGTGAGGGGGGAGAAGCCGAGGTGGCCGCACTCTCCGAAGACCGTCACCGGTGCGCCGCCGGAGAGGGCGACCAGGCGCCAGAGACCGGATCGGGACCGGGCGGCCGGGGTGAGCGGCAGGGCGAGTCCACCGTCGGCGTCCGCCAGCTGCCAGCTGTCGCCGTCCGGGGTCGGTACGACACGGCCGAGCGTCACCGGGCGGGATTCCAGCCACGGGTCGTCCCGGAGCGCCTCGCCGTACTGGGTCACGGCCCGCGCCACGTCCACCCCCGGCGGCCGGAACTCCGTGGGCGCCGGAGGCGCGAACCGGTCACCCAGCGCCGCCCGCAACTGCCCCGCACCCGGATACCCGGACACCTCCGCGTCGAGCGTCAGCCCGACGGGCAACGCCAGCTCCGGTGCGCGCCCGGCGGCCCCGTAGGAGAGGAGCAGGACCGTGCGCCCCGACCCGGCCCCGTGCAGCCAGATACGGCGGGTCGTGAGGCGGCTGTCCGAGGTGTCGTACTGGGCCAGGACCAGCCACTGGTCGCGCACCGGCGGACCGTCCGCCGAGCCGGGCAGCCCGATCCGGGAGCGGACCGTGGCGGCCAGAGCGTCGGGCAGCAGCTCACGGCGCAGCCACCCCTGGTCGAGGAGGTGGAGCAGCGCGCACTCCTCCAGCAGCCGTACCGGCCAGCCGGGGCCGGACGACGGTATCGCCCCCAACTCCCGCACCCGCGCGGCAAGCCCCGGTGCCTGCGCGTCGACCATGCGGGCCGCCGTCTCCTCCCACATCCCGTACCCCGCCTGTTCCGCCGAGGCCAGACCGCCCCGCAGCAGGTCGGTCAGCCGCTGCTCCAGCTCCGCCGCCCCCGCCGTGATCGACTCGGCCCGCCGCTCCGCCCTGCGCCGCGCCGCATCCGGATCACCGGCGGGCGGGGAACCGGCAGCGCTCGCCGCGTGTTGGTCGTCCGCGCGCTTCCTCCTGCTCTCGATCCACTCGTCCGCCCAGTCCGGCGCCTGCCCCCGAGGCACGGTGCCGTCCTCGCCGGCCCAGAGCAGCAGCAGTCCCAGCGCGTGCTTGCACGGGAACTTGCGGCTCGGACAACTGCACTTGTACGCGGGCCCGGTGGAGTCCGCGATGTCGATCACCGTCCGGTACGGCTTGCTGCCGCTTCCCCTGCACAGTCCCCACACCGTCCCCTCGTCAGAACTGCCCGCCTCCGACCATGGCCCGGCCGCGCCGAGCTTGCTGCCCGCCTTGCGTGACGCGGTGTCAGGCGCCAGTGCCAGCACCTGATCCGCTGTCCAGCGCACCCCCTGCTGAGTCATGCAACCGACGGTAGATCCCACCACTGACAATCGCCCGCAGCGAGCACGTTTGCGCAGGTCAGAACCGATTGTCAGTGGCGTGGTGCACGGTGGAACCAGATCCGAACCGGCCGAGCCGCAAGGGGGACCGCTCCATGTCCGTGTCCGTCGACCCGATGTCCGTCGACCCGAACCACCACCAGTCCGAAGGCGTGCCCACGGCTTCCGTCCCGTCCACGCCGGACAGGGGCGAGGAGCTGCGGCCGCACGCCGAGGAGGCGTTCGCCGCCGAGCTCGCCGCGCTGGCCGCGCAGGACGACCGCCCGCGGCCCGCCCGCTGGCGGATGTCACCGTGGGCCGTGGCGACGTACCTGCTCGGCGGCACTCTCCCGGACGGCACAGTGATCACGCCGAAGTACGTGGGGCCGCGCCGCATCGTCGAAGTGGCCGTCACCACGCTCGCCACCGACCGGGCACTGCTTCTGCTCGGTGTACCCGGCACGGCGAAGACGTGGGTGTCCGAGCATCTGGCCGCAGCGGTCAGCGGGGGCTCCACCCTTCTCGTGCAGGGCACGGCCGGCACACCGGAGGAGGCGATCCGGTACGGCTGGAACTACGCGCAACTGCTCGCGCACGGCCCGAGCCGGGACGCACTGGTGCCCAGCCCGGTCATGCGGGCGATGGCGGAGGGCATGACGGCCAGGGTCGAGGAACTGACCCGTATCCCCGCCGACGTACAGGACACGCTCATCACGATCCTGTCGGAGAAGACCCTGCCCATACCGGAGTTGGGCTCGGAGGTGCAGGCCGTGCGGGGTTTCAACCTCATCGCGACGGCCAACGACCGCGACCGCGGCGTGAACGACCTGTCGAGCGCCCTGCGCCGCCGTTTCAACACGGTGGTCCTGCCCCTGCCGGCGAGCGCCGACGCCGAGGTCGACATCGTCTCGCGCCGGGTCGACCAGATCGGGCGCTCCCTGGACCTGCCCGCCGTGCCCGACGGCATCGACGAGATCCGCCGCGTCGTCACCGTCTTCCGTGAGCTGCGCGACGGCGTCACCGCCGACGGCCGTACGAAGCTCAAGTCGCCCAGCGGCACGCTGTCCACCGCCGAGGCGATCTCCGTCGTCACCAACGGCCTCGCCCTGGCCGCCCATTTCGGGGACGGCGTCCTGAGCGCGGGCGACGTGGCCGCGGGCATCCTCGGTGCCGTCGTCCGGGATCCGGCGGCCGACCGCGTCATCTGGCAGGAGTACCTGGAGGCGGTCGTCCGCGAGCGCGACGGCTGGAAGGACTTCTACCGGGCCTGCCGGGAGGTGAGCGCGTGAGCGAGGACGAAGCGGGGCGCGAGGCCCGCCGGGCGCCCGGGCCCCTGCTGCTGGGGGTGCGCCACCACGGGCCCGGCTCGGCGCGGGCCGTGCGGGCGGCACTCGACGAGGCGCAACCGCGCGTGGTGCTCCTGGAAGGGCCGCCGGAGGCCGACACGCTGATCGCGCTCGCCGCCGACGAGGACATGCGGCCGCCCGTCGCGCTCCTCGCGCATGTCGTGGACGAGCCCGGACGGTCGGCGTTCTGGCCGCTCGCCGAGTTCTCACCGGAGTGGGTGGCCATCCGCTGGGCCCTGGAGCACGAGGTGCCGGCCCGTTTCATCGACCTCCCGGCCACGCACACGCTCGCCTGGGGACGCGAGGAGGACGAGGGCGGCGAAGAGGGGGAGAACGGAAAGGAAAAGGAAGGGGAGAACGGAGACGAGAAGGCGAGGGAGAGGGACGGAGGGCCGGACGCACTCCGTGCCGAGCCCGCTCGGGCCGTACGGATCGACCCGCTCGCCGTGCTCGCCGAGACCGCCGGGTACGACGACCCCGAGCGGTGGTGGGAGGACGTGATCGAGCACCGGGGGGCGGGGGGAGAGGACGCGTTCGCACCGTTCGACGTACTCGGCGAAGCCATGGAGGCACTGCGGGAGGTCTACGGGACGGGGGGACACGACCGGGATCTCGTGCGCGAGGCCTACATGCGCCTCCAGGTGCGGGCGGCCCAGCGGGAGTTCGAGGACGACGTGGCCGTGGTGTGCGGCGCCTGGCATGTGCCCGCGCTGCGGCAGCGGACGACCGTCGCCGCCGACCGGGCCCTGCTCAAGGGACTACCCAAGGTGAAGGCCGACATGACCTGGGTGCCCTGGACCCACCGGCGGCTCTCCCGCATGAGTGGCTACGGCGCGGGCATCGACTCGCCCGGCTGGTACGGGCACCTGTTCGCCGCGGCCGACCGCCCCATCGAGCGCTGGATGACGAAGGTGGCCGGGCTGCTGCGGGACGAGGACCGGCTCGTCTCGCCCGCGCACGTCATCGAGGCGGTGCGGCTCGCCGACACGCTCGCGGCGATGCGGGGCCGGCCCCTGCCGGGCCTCACCGAGACCACCGACGCCGTACGGGCCGTGATGTGCGAGGGCTCGGACGTCCCGCTCGCGCTCGTGCACGACCGGCTGGTCGTCGGCGACGTCCTGGGCGAGGTGCCCGCGTCGGCGCCCGCGGTCCCCCTGCAGCGCGACCTCGCCCGGCTTCAGCGACGGCTGCGGCTCAAGCCGGAGGCGCAGGAGCGGGACCTGGAACTCGACCTGCGCAAGGAGACCGACGGCGGGCGCAGCAGACTGCTGCACCGGCTGCGCCTCCTCGGCGTCGAGTGGGGAGAGCCGGCCGCGTCACGCGGCAGCACGGGTACGTTCCGGGAGACCTGGCGACTGCGTTGGGAGCCGGAACTCGCGGTGCGGGTCGCCGAGGCCGGTGTGTGGGGAACGACCGTGATCGCCGCCGCCACCGCGAAGGCCGAGACGGACGCCGTCGGCGCACGGTCCCTGGCCGACGTCACGGGCCTCGCGGAGCGCTGTCTCCTCGCCGAACTCCCGGACGCCCTTCCGGTGGTGATGCGCGTCCTCGCCGACCGCGCCGCTCTGGACGCCGACGTGGGCCACCTCGCCCAGGCGCTGCCCGCCCTGGTCCGCTCCCTCCGCTACGGCGACGTACGGGGCACGGGAACCCACGCCCTGGCCGAGGTCGCCGCGAGGCTCGCCGAGCGGGTCTTCGTCGGACTGCCCCCGGCGTGCGCGGCTCTCGACACGGAGGCAGCCGAGGAAATGCGGGGGCACGTCGACGCGGTGCACGGCGCGGTGGGGCTGCTGGCGGAGGGAGGTGAGGACGACGCCCGTGCCGGTATACGCGACCGGTGGCATTCCGTGCTGGGCACGCTCAGCGCACGGGACACCGTCCCCGGCGTCATCCGGGGAAGGGCCGTCCGGTTGCTGCTGGACGACGGGGAGTTGGGGCAGGAGCAGGCGGCCCGGCTCATGGGGCTCGTCCTGTCGCCCGGGACCGCACCGGGCGACGCGGCGGCCTGGATCGAGGGATTCGTCGGCGGAGGATCCGGCGGCGGCATGCTGCTCGTGCACGACGAGCGGCTGCTCGGGCTGGTCGACTCCTGGCTGACCGGCGTGCCGGGGGACGCGTTCACCGACGTACTGCCGCTGCTGCGCCGCACCTTCTCGGCGTACGAACCCGGGGTGCGCCGCACCCTCGGCGAACTGGTCCGGCGTGGCCCGGGCCTGGGCGGGAGCGTCGCGGCCACCGTCTCCGGGACACCCGGCTTCGCGCCCGACCTCGACGCGGACCGCGCCGACGCCGTACTGCCGGTGCTGCGCCTGCTGCTGGGGCCGGACGAGGCCGACGGCAACAGCGTCGACGACAACGACCTTGTGGGGGTGGGCAGATGAGTGGGCCGATGAGTACGGGAACGGCGGATCACACCGGTGCGCCCGGTCAGGCCGGTGCCGGTGCCGGTGCCGGTGCCGGTGACGAGCGGCTGCGACGTTGGCGGCTCGTACTCGGCGGGGAGGACGCGGACGGCACCGGCTGCGCGCTCGCTGGGCAGGACGCCGCGATGGACGGGGCACTCGGCGCGCTGTACGGGAACGGGAAGGGCGGCAAGGCGCGGTCGGGACAGGATCGTGCGGCCGGGCTCGGCGCGTCCGCGCCCTCCGTCGCCCGGTGGCTGGGGGACATCCGGACGTACTTCCCGTCCTCCGTCGTCCAGGTCATGCAGCGGGACGCCATCGACCGCCTCGGCCTGTCCACCCTGCTCCTCGAACCGGAGATGCTGGAGGCCGTGGAGGCGGACGTCCACCTGGTCGGCACCCTGCTGTCGCTGAACAAGGCCATGCCCGAGACGACCAAGGAAACGGCACGGGCCGTCGTACGCAAGGTGGTCGACGACCTGGAGAAGCGGCTCGTCACACGCACCCGGGCGACTCTCACGGGAGCCCTGGACCGCAGTGCCCGGATCAACCGGCCGCGCCACCACGACATCGACTGGAACCGCACCATCGCGGCCAACCTCAAGCACTATCTGCCCGAGTACCGCACGATCGTGCCTGAGCGGCTCATCGGTTACGGACGCGCTTCGCAGTCCGTGAAGAAGGAGGTCGTCCTCTGCATCGACCAGTCGGGTTCGATGGCGGCGTCCGTCGTGTACGCGTCGGTGTTCGGCGCCGTCCTGGCCTCGATGCGGTCCATCGACACCCGGCTCGTCGTCTTCGACACGGCGGTCGTCGACCTCACCGACCAGCTCGACGACCCGGTCGACGTCCTCTTCGGCACCCAACTCGGCGGCGGCACGGACATCAACAGGGCGCTCGCGTACTGCCAGGCGCAGATCACGCGTCCCGCCGACACCGTGGTCGTGCTCATCAGCGACCTCTACGAAGGGGGCATCCGGAACGAGATGCTGAAGCGGGTCGCCGCGATGAAGGCGTCGGGGGTGCAGTTCGTGACGCTGCTCGCGCTGTCCGACGAGGGGGCTCCCGCGTACGACCGTGAGCACGCGGCGGCACTCGCGGGGCTGGGCGCACCGGCGTTCGCCTGTACGCCCGACCTCTTTCCGGACGTGATGGCGGCGGCGATCGAGAAGCGCCCACTGCCGATACCGGACACGGGAAGCCCGGGACGGTAGCGACGGGGGAGGCGGCGAAGGGGGAGGCGGCGAAGGGTGAGACGGCGGAAAAAGCGGACATGAGTATCCATCGGTAACAGGGGGCTTGCGCAACCTCGGGAGTCCCGTGCGAGGATCGGCAGGCCTTCGGGGGGCGTGCAGCCTTGTGGCCGTGCCCCCACCGCACTTCACTCCGCTCCACCGCACCTCGCTCCGCACCTCGCTCCGCCTCGTCCCTCCGCACGGGAGACTCTTCCTGCCTTGGCCCTGTCAGCCGCTCTGCCCGGTATCGCTCTGCGCGTGACGCGCAGAGCGATGGGACGGCGTGCGCTGCGATTGATGCTGCTGCTGGGCGGGTTGTTCGTGCTGGGGCTCCTGAGCGCAGAGCAGGCACGCGCGGCGGACGGTGTCGTGTCGGCCTCGAAGCCCACGGGTGTGGTGCGGTCGGTGACGGGTTCGGTCGAGCGGATGACGGCGACGACGCCCTCGGCACCCTCGATGACCTCGACAACCTCGTTGTTGTCGGCTGCCTCGTCGGCGTCCGCCTCGGCTTCCGGCCCCGGCTCCGGCTCCGGGGCCGCCTCTGCCCCTGCCTCCGCCGCTGTTTCCGAACAACCTGGGCTTCCCGAGGCGGTCGTGCCCGCCACCGACGAAGTCCAGCGCGTTGTACGGCCTGTCATCGAGCAGGTCGTACGGCCGGTCACCGAACGTGTGGTGGCCCCGGCCGTCGGTCACGTCGTACGGCCCATCGGTGATCTGGTGGATCAGATCACCGATGGGGTCGCCGAGCAGCCGGCCCCGCCGCAGTGGTGGCCGTCGCTGCCGCTGCCGCAGCCGCAGTCGCCCACACTGCCGGCCGTTCCCGGGCTCCCGGAGCCGCCGGGACTGTCACCGCCCGCGCTTTCCGGCCAGACCTTGCCGGCCGGTACGGCGGCGCAGGAACAGCAGCAGGGTGGGGCGGCGGGCAAGGACCAGGACCGGGCGGCCGAGAAGCACGCGCGGGGCGAGAGCGTGGCGGCGGAGTTCGGGCCGCGGTTCGCCGGCGGCCGCGCGGCGGTGGCCGACGACGACGTGCGCCATCACGCGCACGCCCGGGGCGCCGCCCAGGTCACCCGGGCCGCGAAGGCACCCGTGCACCAAGTTCCCGGCGGTGACCCCACGGGTGCGCTGAGGTGTCACTCCGCGGTCGACAGCGGATCGCCGCGGCACGGCGATGCGCAGGCCGTCACGTTCAACGGGAGGGTTCGGCCGACGCTGGTGCCCGGCGCCGCCGCCGACGTCACCGCGGCCGGGATCAGGGACCGGCACCGGAACATTCCGGCGTCCCCCGGCTAGGACCGGGCCCGGTCTGCCCGTCTGTCCGGACGTCCCTCCGATCTCCGGGCGCGACCCGGACGTGGGCTGCCGCCGCTGGTCCGCCGGCCCACCGGTCGAAAACGCGGTCGGCGGCGTCCGGGACACCCCACGACCCCACGACTCCGCAGGGCACAGGCTCCGTACGGCCGAAAGCCGTTCGGTTCGTGCGGCCGAGACCCTGCGGTCGGGGCCGGCTGGTCCTCATTGGGGTGAGGACCGGCCGCCCTGCGCCCCTTAGGTCAGTTTTAGGGGCTGTTAGAAGGGCCTCACCAGGCAAACCCCAGCCTGGTGAGGCCCTTTCGACTGGCAATCTGTGACCGTAATCACCGCCCAGGTGTGATCTGCGATTTACGACCCTGCCGTCGGCGGAGATAACCTGCGAGACGGACATGCCGCGTGTCGGCCACCGTGCTCACGCCCTCCTTGTGACCGCGCAGTCACGTTGCCCTCGCGGCACGCCCACGCAGACAACGAACCGCGAATTACCTGATAGGGACGGACGCGCGTGGACCTGTTCGAGTACCAGGCGAGGGACCTCTTCGCCAAGCACGGTGTACCGGTGCTGGCCGGTGAAGTCATCGACACGCCTGAAGGGGCGCGCGCGGCGACCGAGCGACTTGGCGGCAAGTCCGTCGTCAAGGCGCAGGTCAAGGTCGGTGGCCGCGGCAAGGCCGGCGGCGTGAAGCTGGCCGGCACCCCGGACGAGGCCGTCGCTCGCGCGACGGACATTCTCGGCATGGACATCAAGGGCCACACGGTCCACAAGGTGATGATCGCCGAGACGGCCCCGGAGATTCTGGAGGAGTACTACGTCTCGTACCTCCTCGACCGCACGAACCGCACCTTCCTCGCCATGGCGTCCGTACAGGGCGGCATGGACATCGAGGAGGTCGCGGAGAAGACCCCCGAGGCCCTCGCGAAGGTCCCGGTCGACGCCGTTGAAGGCGTTTCGATCGAGAAGGCCCGCGAGATCGTGGCCCTGGCGAAGTTCCCGGCCGAGGTGGCCGAGAAGGTCGCCGAGATCCTCGTGACCCTGTGGGCCACCTTCGTCGCCGAGGACGCGCTTCTCCTTGAGGTCAACCCCCTCGCCAAGGTCGCCTCCGGCGACGTCCTGGCGCTGGACGGCAAGGTCTCTCTGGACGAGAACGCCGAGTTCCGCCAGGCGGACCACGCGGCGCTTGAGGACAAGGACGCGGCCAACCCGCTGGAGGCCGCCGCCAAGGAGAAGAACCTCAACTACGTCAAGCTCGACGGCGAGGTCGGCATCATCGGCAACGGCGCGGGTCTCGTCATGAGCACCCTCGACGTCGTCGCGTACGCCGGTGAGAACCATGGCGGCGTGAAGCCGGCCAACTTCCTCGACATCGGCGGCGGCGCCTCCGCCGCGGTCATGGCGAACGGCCTGGAGATCATCCTGGGCGACCCGGACGTCAAGTCCGTCTTCGTCAACGTCTTCGGTGGCATCACCGCCTGTGACGAGGTCGCCAACGGCATCGTCCAGGCGCTGCAGCTGCTCGCCGACAAGGGCGAGGAAGTCACCAAGCCGCTGGTCGTCCGTCTCGACGGCAACAACGCCGAGCTGGGTCGCAAGATCCTCTCCGACGCCAACCACCCGCTGGTGCAGCGCGTGGACACCATGGACGGCGCGGCCGACAAGGCCGCCGAGCTCGCGGCCGCGAAGTAAGGGACGAGGGACAGAACAGCCATGGCTATCTTCCTCAACAAGGACAGCAAGGTCATCGTCCAGGGCATGACCGGTGCCACGGGCATGAAGCACACCAAGCTCATGCTCGCCGACGGCACGAACATCGTCGGCGGTGTGAACCCGCGCAAGGCCGGCACGTCGGTCGACATCGACGGCACCGACATCCCGGTCTTCGGCACGGTCGCGGAGGCCATCGAGAAGACGGGCGCCAACGTGTCCGTCCTCTTCGTGCCGCCGGCCTTCTCCAAGGCCGCCGTCGTCGAGGCCATCGACGCCGAGATCCCCCTCGCGGTCGTCATCACCGAGGGCATCGCCGTCCACGACTCCGCCGCCTTCTGGGCGTACGCGAAGTCGAAGGGCAACAAGACCCGTATCATCGGCCCGAACTGCCCCGGTCTCATCACCCCGGGACAGTCCAACGCCGGCATCATCCCGGGCGACATCACGAAGCCGGGCCGTATCGGCCTGGTCTCGAAGTCCGGCACGCTGACGTACCAGATGATGTACGAGCTCCGTGACATCGGCTTCTCGTCGGCCGTCGGCATCGGTGGCGACCCGGTCATCGGTACGACGCACATCGACGCGCTCGCCGCGTTCGAGGCCGACCCCGACACCGACCTGATCGTCATGATCGGTGAGATCGGTGGCGACGCCGAGGAGCGTGCGGCGGACTACATCGCGAAGAACGTGACCAAGCCGGTCGTCGGCTACGTCGCGGGCTTCACGGCGCCCGAGGGCAAGACCATGGGCCACGCCGGTGCCATCGTCTCCGGCTCCTCCGGCACGGCCGCTGCGAAGAAGGAGGCCCTTGAGGCCGCCGGCGTCAAGGTCGGCAAGACGCCGACCGAGACGGCGAAGCTGGCCCGCGCCATCCTCGCCGGCTGATCAGGCATCTTCACCGTCTGCCGTTAGCCGTACGTCGTCAGCCGTACGCGGATGGGCCCGCACCCTCACTCGGGGTGCGGGCCCATCCGCGTTACCCGGCAGCGGCAGCGACCGCGGCGCTGGCGCCGGCACCGGCACCGGCGCATCTCAGCGAAGCTGTGGAAGGAGCCTCTGCGGACCGTCTCCGAACATGGTGCGCAGCTTGCCGCGGAGCTCCACTTCCTCCACCGACAGCGGGGCGGGCCCCGAGCGCGGCGGCGCCCCGGGCACCATCGTGGCCGGAACCTGCGGGGCCTCGTAGTGGTCGGCAGCCGTGTGGAGCGTGAACGCGGTGGAACCGATGATCAGGACAGTGAAGGCGATGGCCGTGCGGGTCCAGCGGCGGGCCCGGCGTTCGCTGCCCATGCGCACGACGACGGGCTTCGGGGCGGCCCGCAGCCGGTCCGTGTTGCCGAGTTCCGTCAGCCGCCGTCGCAGTTCCTGATTCTCCGCCAGCTCCGGGAGGCGCGCGGCGATGGCCGCGCGCGCGTACAGCAGCCGGTTCGCCGCCGCCGGAGTGCTCGCCTCCGTCTCGGCCGCGGTCTCCGGCAGCCCGAGCCCGATCCCGTCGTAGAGGAGCAGGGTCCGCCGGTAGACGGGCGGAAGACTCAGCAGGGCAGACAGCAGCCGGCGGTCGTCCAGGGCTACGGGCGGCGGTTCCGGGAGACGGTGGCGAACCCGCACCCGGTGCCAGGGGGACATCGCGTACTCGTACGCCGCCGCACGCGCCCAGCCCGCCGGATCCCGGTCGACCGCCACCTCGGGCCAGCGCTGCCACACCAGTTGGAAGGCCCGCTCAACTGACTCCCGCGCCAGCTCACGCCGCCCGGTGAGCAGATACGCCTGCCGTACGAGGGCGGGGGCGGCGAAGGTGTAGAGGGCGTCGAAGGCCTGAGCGGCCGTCAGGGTGGCAGCGGGAGCCAGGTCATCACCAGGAGCCGCAGCATCACCAGGAGCCGCAGCATCACCAGGAGCCGCAGCATCGGCTTCGGCATCGGCAGCCGTATCGGCGTCAGCAGCCGCAGCGGCCGGGGCAGCGGTCTGCGTCACCGGGCACCCTTTCGTACGTAAAAGTACATAAAACATATATTGGGCGACACATCCGAGGTTCGCCTGTTACGACGGGAAAGCGCGTGTCGTTGGGAGCATGGCGGGCGTGACCCAGATGACCGACCGAAACCCGGATCGAAACCCGGATCGCAGTCCGGACCGAAGCTCGGACCGAAGCCCGGACCGAAGCCCGTCGTTGCCCCCCGTGCCCTCCCGGCTGCGGGTACGGTCGCCCGGACTGGCCGCCGGCCTGGTGGGCGGCACGCTCGCGGCGGCCCTCGGGCTGGGCGCGTTCGCCGTACTCGTGACGGTCCTGTGGATCAGTTCGCCCTATCCGGACAGAGGCCCCGACGGGACGCTGCACGTCGCCGCCTCGCTGTGGCTGCTGGCGCACGGCGCCGAACTCGTCCGCACGAACACGTTGTCCGGAGTACCCGCACCCATTGGTGTGACCCCGCTGCTCCTGGTCGCGCTGCCCGCGTGGCTGCTGTACCGCGCGGGGCGCGACGCGGCGGACGGCGACGACGGCTCCGTGCCGCCCCCCGTCAGCACGGCGTGGGGCGGAGCCGTCGTGGGCTACCTGGTGGTCGGCGCCGCCGCAGCGGTGTACGCGTCGGGCGGGGAGCCACGCCCGTCGTGGACGTCCGTCGTCCTGTGGCCGCCGCTGCTCGCGGTGACCGCGGCGGGGGTCGGCGTCTGGTCGGCGTACGGGCGACCGCTCGGGTCTCTGCCGCCGTCCCTGCGCCAAGTCCTGGACGGTCTTCCCCTTGCTCCCGTCGCCGCCGGGTCCCGGCTCCCGGACGCTGTGCGTGCCGCGTCAGCCGGGGCCGCGGCGCTCGTGGGCGGAGGGGCCGTGCTCGCCGGTGCCTCTCTGGTGTGGCACGGAGGCCCGGCGCGGCAGTCGTTCCTGCAGCTGACGGAGAGCTGGTCGGGCCGGGTCTCGGTGCTGCTGCTGGCGCTGGCCCTCATCCCGAACGCGGCGGTCTGGGGTGCCGCGTACGCCCTCGGCCCCGGGTTCGCGCTCGGAGCCGGGCACGCGGCGGGGCCGTTGCTGTCGGACCCCGGCTCGCGGCTGCCACCCTTTCCCCTGCTGGCAGCCGTTCCGGATGCGGGATCGGGTACACCGCTGAACTGGGCGGCGGGAGCCGTGCCCCTGGTTGCCGGGGTCGTGGTGGCCTGGTTCACGGTCGGGGCGGGAGTGCCGGGACGCAAGGACGCGGGCGCGGCGAGTGCGGTGCGAGAGGTGAGTGCCGCGGGGAGGGCGGGTACGGCCTCGGTGGCCAGAGGAGAGGACGCGGCTGCCCGGCGCGCGGCGGCCTGGTCATGCGGGCGGACCGCCGAGACCCTGACACTCGCGGCGATTCTGTGCGGCCTGGCCTTCGCGGTGCTCGCCACCCTGGCGGGCGGGCCCCTCGGCGTGGCCGCACTCGCCGACTTCGGCCCCGTCTGGTGGCGGACGGGGCCGGCTGCGGCGGGCTGGATCGCGGTGGTGGGACTGCCGACGAGTCTGGCCCTGCGCGCTTGGCGCCTGCGCGAGCCCCGGGCACCCTGGGGACGCGCGCCCGGGGAACAGCCGTCAGGCGGGCGGGGGCTCTGGGGACGAGAGCACCGAGAACGAGGCCGAGAGCACCGGGTACGGGGACTTCCGGTACCCGGACTCCGGGCTCGGCATGAACGAGACCACGAGCAGTCGGCCGAAGGGCAGTCGGCCGAAGGGCCGTCGCCCCAGCAGCCGTCGACCCAGGGGCTCTCGGTCCAGGGACTCTCGGCGGAGGGGCCTTCAGCGCGGGCGACCTCAGATCAGAAGTCGCAGAGCCGTCCTCCCACGCCCTCACCTACGCCCTCGCCACCAGCCTCCTCGTCCTCCTCGTCCTCCTCGTCCCCATGGTTCTCGCGGTTCCGGTTCGGGCGGCGTGCGGAGGAGGCGCCCGGGGCACCCGGGGACAGTCGTGCGGCCCTCGATCCCGACCTCGAGCCGTACGACTTCCTGCCCACCTCCGGCTCCCTCGGTTCTCTCTGGCACGACGACGTCGCACGCGAGGCCCGCTGGGCAGCGCTGAAGAAGGCGTCCATCCCCGGCGACCGGATCGCCCCCCCGGACTGACGATCGATTCTCTCTACCGACTGCTGGTCAGCTGCGCGTTCCCAGCAGCCCCTGCAACTGGTCCGGCAGAAGGTCGTCGCAGGACTTCTCCGCCGTGTTGGTGAGGGAATCGTTCACGCAGGTGTAGTAGTCGCGGTACACGAGCTGTGCCGTGAACGTCATCGCCACCAGGACGAGCGCCAGGGACGCCGTGACCAGGCCGCTGATCGCCGCGGTGGCCTGGGGCTTCGAGCCCTGGGACGACGGCGCCGGGGTGTCCGGGTTCGGTGGACGCGACTTGGCGCGCAGCGCGCTGATCGCCCAGTGGAGGGCCAGCGCGCCGAGCAGCAGCGCCACGTACGGCCAGCTGAAGAGGGCGAAGAAGAACGCCCACATGCCGGACAGCAAGGCGAACCGAGCGTGCCGCTGCGCGGGGTCGGTCGGATCCCAGCGCATACCGGTCCCCGGCCCGCCGCGCCCCTCCGGACCGCCCTGGCCGCCACCAGGGCCGCCCGAGGAACCGGAACCGGGTTTGTCACCGAAACGGCCGTCCTGCGCGGGGCCGGGCTGCCGGTCGCTCCACTGGCTGCCCCAGGGGGTGTCTCCGTCGTCCTGGCTGTTCCGGCCGTCCTGACCCTGGCCGCCCGCGGGCCGCCGAGGCTGCCACGGCTGGTCGGGGGAGCCCTCCGGGGGCGGGGCGAAGGGGTTGTCGTCCGAGGAGGTTTCCGGCACCCGGGGCGGCTCGGGCCGCTGTCCGGAGGCCGGCGCACCGGAGTCCCCACCTGCGGAACCGTGGCCGCCCGCGGAGCCCTGCCCGCTCTCGGGCACGTCGTCGCTCTCCCGCGGCGGAGTGGGAGAGGAGCGCCGCTCGCGCAGCAGGAGCGGAGGGCGTCGCAGACTTCGGTCCGGCATCAGGTGTGCGTCTTCCCCTTGGTGGTATTCGGCGGGCAACGTGTCCACAGGTCGGTGTCCACAGAGCTGGTGCTGGTTACGTGTCCTGAGACCATGCCCCGGACGTTCGTACCCGTCCCTGGTCAACGTCCCGTGCGCAAAAGGCGTTCCCCTGCGCGGACTGTCTTCCCCGGGCGGATCCTCCCCAGACGCTACCTTCCGGCCACGCCCCCGTCCCGTGGGGGCCGCCCGGTGTGCCGGTATCGTTGCTGACGGTCGGCCGCTTCGTAGACTTCCCCGTATCAGGGAGCGCGAAGTATTCGTACGACCGTACAAAGGCACTCCCCGAGAAAGGGCCCCGCCGTGGCCAAGGCCAAGCGCCTCGTCGTGCTGGTCTCCGGATCAGGTACGAATCTGCAGGCTCTCCTCGACGCGGTCGCGTCGCAGGGGGCGGCCGCCTACGGAGCCGAGATCGTCGCGGTCGGCGCGGACCGCGACGGCGCCGCCGGCCTGGAGCGCGCCGAGCGGGCCGGGCTGCCGACCTTCGTGTGCCGGGTGAAGGATTACGGGACCCGTGACGAGTGGGACGCGGCTCTGGCCGAGGCCACCGACGCGTACGCACCGGATCTTGTCGTCTCGGCTGGGTTCATGAAGATCGTGGGCAAGGAGTTCCTGGCCCGTTTCGGCAACCGGTTGGTGAACACCCACCCCGCTCTGCTGCCCAGTTTCCCGGGGGCGCACGGCGTCCGTGACGCCCTCGCCCACGGCGTGAAGGTCACCGGGTGCACCGTCCACTTCGTCGACGACGGCGTCGACACCGGCCCGATCATCGCCCAGGGCGTGGTCGAGGTCCGGAACGAGGACTACGAAGACGATGGTTCCGCTCTCCATGAGCGCATCAAGGAAGTCGAGCGAAGGCTGCTCGTCGATGTCGTGGGGCGGCTCGCCCGCAACGGCTATCGCATTGAGGGACGAAAGGTAGTTATCCAGTGACCGCCGAGAGCACAGGCACGGCCGAGAGCACCAAGCGGGTCATCCGGCGCGCGCTCGTCAGCGTCTACGACAAGACCGGACTCGAAGAGCTCGCCCGCGGCCTGCACGGGGCGGGCGTCGAGCTGGTCTCCACCGGCTCCACCGCCGCGAAGATCGCCGCCGCCGGGGTCCCGGTCACCAAGGTCGAGGAGCTCACCGGCTTCCCCGAGTGCCTGGACGGCCGCGTCAAGACCCTGCACCCGCGCGTGCACGCGGGCATCCTCGCCGACCTGCGGCTGGAGTCCCATCGGCAGCAGCTCGGCGAGCTGGGCGTCGAGCCGTTCCAGCTGGTCGTCGTGAACCTCTACCCGTTCCGGGAGACCGTCGACTCGGGCGCCACCCCCGACGAGTGCGTCGAGCAGATCGACATCGGCGGCCCGTCGATGGTCCGCGCCGCCGCCAAGAACCACCCGTCCGTCTCCGTGGTCACCAGCCCCGAGCGGTACGCCGACGTGCTGTCCGCCGTCCGCGATGGCGGCTTCGACCTGCACGCCCGCAAGCGTCTGGCGGCCGAGGCGTTCCAGCACACCGCCGCGTACGACGTGGCCGTGGCCTCCTGGTTCGCGAGCTCGTACGCGCCCGCCGACGACTCGGGCTTCCCCGAGTTCATCGGCTTGACCTTCGAGAAGCGCAACACCCTGCGCTACGGCGAGAACCCGCACCAGGGCGCCGCGCTCTACGTTGACGGGTCGGGCGGTCTGGCCGACGCCGAGCAGCTGCACGGCAAGGAGATGTCGTACAACAACTACACGGACACGGATGCCGCGCGCCGTGCCGCGTACGACCACGACGACCCGTGCGTCGCGATCATCAAGCACGCCAACCCGTGCGGCATCGCGATCGGCGCGAACGTCGCCGAGGCGCACCGCAAGGCGCACGCCTGCGACCCGATGTCGGCGTTCGGCGGCGTCATCGCCGTCAACCGCCCGGTCTCCAAGGAGATGGCGGAGCAGGTCGCCGAGATCTTCACCGAGGTCATCGTCGCCCCCGAGTACGAGGACGGCGCGCTGGAGGCTCTCGCCAAGAAGAAGAACATCCGGGTGCTGCGCGCCCACCAGGGCCCGTCCGCGCGGGTCGAGGTCAAGCAGATCGACGGCGGCCGGCTCCTCCAGGTCACCGACCGCCTCCAGGCCGACGGCGACGACCCGTCCTCCTGGACCCTGGCGACCGGCGAGCCCCTGTCGCAGGGCGAGCTGGACGAGCTGGCCTTCGCCTGGCGGGCCTGCCGGGCCGTCAAGTCCAACGCGATCCTCCTCGCCAAGGGCGGCGCCTCCGTCGGTGTCGGCATGGGCCAGGTCAACCGCGTCGACTCCGCCAAGCTCGCGGTCGAGCGCGCCGGCGCCGAGCGTGCCCGGGGCTCCTTCGCCGCCTCGGACGCCTTCTTCCCCTTCCCCGACGGCCTGGAGATCCTGACCGAGGCCGGTGTCAAGGCGGTGGTCCAGCCCGGCGGTTCGGTCCGTGACGAGTTGGTGGTCGAGGCGGCCAAGAAGGCCGGCGTGACCATGTACTTCACCGGGACGCGGCACTTCTTCCACTAGTCCCAAGTCCCATCAGCTGGTTCCACCAGTCCCACTAGTCCCACCAGTCCCACCAGCGCCGTCGAGCGAACGCATCAGGGCCGTGTCACGTCGTGACACGGCCCTGATGCGGTGATGAGCGCTGGATCAGTGCTGGTTCAGTACTGGGTCAGTGCTGGATGACCATCGTGCTTGAGGCCTTGTCGTGCCACCCCTGCTGGCGGCCGGACTTGTCCCAGAACGGCGAGAGGTAGACCAGGAGCTGGCCGATGCCACAGGCCAGGCTGCCCACGATCGGGATGATGTAGCGGATGAACGAGGAGCCCAGGCCGGGCTTCTGGCCGGTGTCGACCTTCACGACGCGGATGCCGACGGCGAGCTTGCCCAGCGTGCCGCCCACCAGGCCGGTCATCAGCCACTCGTAGAGCAGACCGACGACCGCGAGGACGCCGATCACGGCTCCCACCTTGGCCGCGATGTCCGAGCTGGCGTTGTCGATGCACGTGTTGTAGTCGGCGGCGTTCGGGTCGCAGTCGCTGGCCGCGTTGAACGAATTCGCGAGGCCGATGGCGCCCAGGACGAAGTAGATGATGAAGAAGGCCACGGCGTCGATGCAACGGGCTCCGAAGCGGCGGCCCATGGAGGCGACCCGGGGGCCCGCCCCTCCGGGGTAGCCGTAGCCGGGAGGCTGGCCCTGCTGGGGGTAGCCGTACCCCTGCTGCGGCGGGACGCCCTGCGGTGCCTGCGGGTATCCGTAACCGGGAGGCTGGGGCTGACCCTGCTGCGGGTGGCCGTAGCCCTGCTGGGGGTTCTGCGGCTGTCCGTACTGAGGGTTCTGCGGCTGTCCGTAAGGATCGTTGGGCGGCTGTCCGTACGGATCGTTGGGCGGGCCGAAACTCATGGTGGGTTTCCTCCGTTGCACATGCGGGGACGAGGCGGACATGCGCGGAGGAACATGATGATGTGAGCGGTTTGTCCCCCGACGCTGACCGCAGTACTGCACTGTTCATCGTTCTAGGAAGGGCGAGTTCTTGTCCAGCCCGGAGAATCAGGTGTTGTGCAGCTGCAACCTGCGTGATCTTCGCAGCAGTGTCCTCCGGCACCATGCGCCCGGGGCGCACGGGTCGAGCGGCCGTAGTTGCCCGGCCCGATTGGAACCGGGACCCGGTCATCCGCGAGGATAGGGGCCATGACCGCCCAGATTCTCGATGGCAAGGCCACCGCAGCCGCGATCAAGTCCGATCTGACCGTCCGCGTGGCGGCCCTGAAAGAGAAGGGCATCACGCCCGGACTCGGCACCGTGCTGGTGGGTGAGGACCCCGGCAGCCAGAAGTACGTCGCGGGCAAGCACCGCGACTGCGCCCAGGTCGGCATCGCCTCCATCCAGCGCGAACTGCCCGCGACCGCCACGCAGCAGGAGATCGAGGCGGTCGTCCGTGAACTCAACGAGGACCCGTCCTGCACCGGGTACATCGTCCAGCTGCCGCTCCCCAAGGGCATCGACGAGAACCGCATCCTCGAACTGATGGACCCGGACAAGGACGCGGACGGGCTCCACCCGATGAACCTCGGCCGTCTCGTGCTGAACGAGCCGGCCCCGCTGCCCTGCACCCCGAACGGCGTTCTCACCCTGCTCCGCCAGTACGGAGTCGAGATCAAGGGCGCCGAAGTCGTGGTCGTCGGCCGCGGTGTGACCATCGGCCGGTCGATGCCGCTGCTGCTCACACGACGCTCGGAGAACGCGACGGTGACGCAGTGCCACACCGGCACGCGTGACCTGGCCTCGCACCTGCGCGGAGCCGACATCATCGTCGCCGCGGCGGGCTCCGCGCACCTCATCCGCCCCGAGGACGTGAAGCCGGGGGCGGCCGTCCTCGACGTCGGGGTCTCCCGCAACGCCGAGGGCAAGATCGTCGGCGACGTCCACCCCGGTGTGGCCGAGGTCGCCGCGTGGATCTCGCCGAACCCGGGCGGAGTGGGCCCGATGACCCGCGCCCAGCTCCTCGTCAACGTGGTCGAGGCGGCGGAACGCAGTGCCGGCTGAGCACGAGCCGGGAGCCCCGGCAGAAGGGGACGCCGCGGCACAAGCCGGTTCTTCGGGCCCGGTGTCGGAAGCGGAGACGAGAACGGAGACGGAGACGGGAACGGACGCGGCCGCAGCATCGGAACCGGGCTCGGAACCGAAACCGGTACTGGAGTCCGAGTCGGAGTCGGAGTCTGAAACCGGAGCCGAGGGCAAGCCTGCGGCCGCAGCCGAAGCTGGAGTCGGAGTCAAAGCCGAAGCCGATGGCATCGCCGGCCCTCCCGCCCAGGACGACGATTTCACCGTTCGTGACGCCGTCAGCGCGCCAGGCCCCGATGGGCAGCCCCGACGCGTCACGCGGCGATTTCCGCTCTTCACCCGGGACACCGCGCGGCCCGAGGGCGGCGGCAGGGCGGCCCCCCGCGGCGCGCCCGCGCCCGCACGGCAGTGGCCGATCCTCGCGGTCACCGGCATGGTCGGACTCGGACTGCTGCTGACCGCGCTGGACGCGTTCAAGCTCGGCACCCTGCTGATCGGCGTCGCGCTGCTCGTGGGCGCCGCCATGCGCTGGATGCTGCCCGACGTGGGCATGCTCGCCGTCCGCTCCCGGTTCACGGACCTCGTCACGTACGGCGTCCTGGGAATGACCATCGCACTGCTCGCGATGATGGCTCAGCCCAACCCCTGGCTGGAACTCCCGTTCCTGGACGAGACGCTGCACTTCACGATCAGGACGTGAGCGTTCCCCTTCGGGACAGTCAGTGGCCCGCCCTCTCCCCCCGGAGGAGGGCGGGCCACTGTGCACCACGCACCACACGCCGGACCAGGACGAACCGTGGTCGGGTGTCGGTGCCCGGAGACTGACCGGTGGTCCCGTCGGGCCGGTCAGTGGGAGTGGCGCCCGTCCACTCCCCCGAGTACGGAGGGGCGCCGCCTGGAATCCAGGGTCATGGAGATGCCGACGGCGCTTCAATACCTGTCCGTTGCCTGTGGCGCGAAGGTGACGGTTCCGGTACGTCCCACGCGCAGGGACCCGTCGCTCTGGGGCGGCCGACCGGAAAATACGCCGTTGTCGGCACCGGTCGTACCGGACGCCGTACGCGCCGCCGCTTCCGTCGATAGCCTGGCTGACCGACCGCGGCCGTCGCTTGAAGGTGACGGAGGTGAGCAGTCGACGATCCGCGCTGCCCCAGGTGTGCGTGTGATCCCCCTGAAGACGCGAGTGACGCAGGAGACCGTGCGTGTGTTCCCCGCGTGTCGATGAATTGACAATTGCGAGGATGTGCGTCGATCACCCCCGAGATCATCGATAATCTGGGCAATCGGGATGCTCCGGGACGTCCTGCGCGCCGGCCGGGCCCTCTCGTCAGCCGAGCGGGAAGTCGGTGGGACACTGGACCGCTGACCAGCGGGCATGCAACGGTGCGTGCCCACAGGCCTGAATGCTCCCGTGCGCCCCCATCCCGGGAACTGAGATCCTGGCTGGGCGCATCCCTGCGGGTAGCGAGAGCGGGGACTCGGCACAGGGCTTCACGCGCGGGAAGAGACCAGCACGTACGGGGGAAAGAGGGGGGTAGCAATGCCTCGTTGGAGGGCCTTGCCGGATGAACTCGATCCGCAGGTCAGGGAGTTCGCCAGCCAACTGCGCCGGCTCGTCGACCGCAGCGGACTGAGTATCGCCGCCGTGGCCGACCGGACCGGGTACAGCAAGACGTCCTGGGAGCGGTATCTGAACGGCCGGCTGCTCGCACCCAAGGGCGCGATCGTGGCGTTGGCCGAGGTGACCGGGACCAATCCGCTCCATATGACGACCATGTGGGAGCTGGCCGAGCGGGCTTGGAGCCGCTCGGAGGCGCGTCACGACATGACCATGGAGGCGATCCGGATCTCCCAGGCGCGCGCCGCGCTCGGAGAGTTCGGGCCGGCTCCGGCCAAGGGGGGAAAGAACGGGAAGCAGGCGCGTGCCGGGGGGAGCGCGACGGCCGCGCCCAAGCCGGGTATCGCAGGTCCCGCCGGGGTGGCGCCCACCATGCCTCCGCAGCCCCCTGTACAGGGGGACGGGGACGAGCGCAGGCCGCCGTACGAGGCCGGTGCCGGTGCCGGTGCCGGTGTTGGCGCCGGTTCCGATGCCGGCGGCAGCGAGGGCGCAAGCTCCGGTGCCGGTGCCGGTGCCGGAGCGGGTGCCGGTGCGGGTTCGCGGGGTGGCGGCGGCTGGGGAGTCGTCGCTTCGCCTCCGGGGGCGCCCCAGGCCGCCGGACCCAGAGGCGCTGGTGCGTCCGAGGCCTCCGGCCTCGGTCCGTCCGGGGCCTTCGGGCCGGCCGGCCCGGCCGGCCCGGCCGGTTCCTACGGTCCGGTCGGGGGGCCGCCACAGGACGCGCGGCCGCAGCCCGGCGGTTCGCCCGACGGGCAGCGGCGGAAGCGGCGGCTCACCATGTTCCTCGCCGGCGTCGTGGGCGCGCTCGTGGTGATAGCCGCGGCCGTGTTCCTCACGAACTCCGGCGACGACGGCAAGGGCGGGAACGAGGCCAAGCAGCCGACCCCGAGCCCGACAGTGAGCAAGGAGCTGCCGCCCGGTGTCGAGTGCAGCGGCGCGGACTGCGCGGGCAAGGACCCGGAGAACATGGGCTGTGGCGGGACGCTGGCGCAGACCGTGGAGAAGGCCGTCGTCGGCACCACCCAGGTCGAGGTCCGATACAGCGAGACATGCGGTGCCGCCTGGGCCCGTATCACGGCGGCCGGAGCCGGGGATGCGGTCCGGATAACGGCGGGCTCGGCCGCGCCGCAGACCGCGGAGGTCGACACGGACACCGACGCCTACACCCCGATGGTCGCGGTGAAGAACGCCACCGGGGCGAAGGCCTGCGCGACGCTCCAGTCGGGTCAGAAGGGGTGCACGAAGTAACCACGTGCGCCACGTGCGACCACGTGCGGTCGTGAGATCGTGCGAGCGCGTGCGATACGGGCCGGCCCTCACTGGACGCGGTCGAAGGGGCGCCAGACTCGATCGAGTCGGGCGCCCCTTCGCGTTGCGGCGCGCCGGCCATCCATCGTGGCGTGTCAGCCGTCGCTCGCGGCGTGTCAGCGATCGATCGCTGAGAGGTAGGCATGCCTGCCGTACTTCGGGGCAGGCGCACGTTACCCCCACGGGAGTCCGGCATCACGTCGGGAGGGCGTACAGCCCTCTCTGCCGACCGGCACACCCACCTGGCGGTCGTCGGCCCACTCTCCCGGATCGACGGCCGCCTTCTTCGCGCCCTCTCGGTGAGGCCCGGCGCCTCGGGTTCGCGTCCCGTTCGCGTCGGTTCGCGGCGGGTTCGTGACCAGGGCTCGGCCTTGTGGGGTGGGCCACATCGGACCCGGCCGTCCGGGATCCCGGATGCGCGATAGCCTGACCGCTGGATCTCTCTTGACGCCGAGAGATCGATCATCGGCACCGGTGATCGATCATCGCGGCGACAGGGCCGGGATTCCGTACCCCGGGGCAGGGACGCCCCACCGTCAGCTGCCATACGGAGAACGCCATGACCCGCACTCCCGTGAACGTCACCGTCACCGGCGCGGCCGGCCAGATCGGTTACGCCCTGCTCTTCCGCATCGCCTCCGGCCAACTGCTCGGCGCGGACGTGCCGGTCAAGCTGCGTCTCCTTGAGATCACGCCGGCGCTCAAGGCCGCCGAGGGCACCGCCATGGAGCTCGACGACTGCGCCTTCCCGCTCCTCCAGGGCATCGACATCACGGACGACCCGAACGTCGCCTTCGACGGCACGAACGTCGGTCTCCTCGTCGGTGCCCGCCCTCGTACCAAGGGCATGGAGCGCGGCGACCTGCTCTCCGCCAACGGCGGCATCTTCAAGCCGCAGGGCAAGGCCATCAACGACAACGCCGCCGACGACGTCAAGATCCTCGTCGTCGGCAACCCGGCCAACACCAACGCCCTCATCGCCCAGGCCGCCGCCCCGGACGTACCGGCCGCGCGCTTCACGGCGATGACCCGTCTGGACCACAACCGCGCGCTCACGCAGCTCGCGAAGAAGACGGGCTCGACGGTCGCGGACATCAAGCGCCTCACCATCTGGGGCAACCACTCCGCCACCCAGTACCCCGACATCTTCCACGCCACGGTCGCCGGCAAGAACGCCGCCGAGACCGTGAACGACGAGAAGTGGCTGGCCGAGGAGTTCATCCCGACCGTCGCCAAGCGCGGCGCGGCCATCATCGAGGCCCGTGGCGCCTCCTCCGCCGCCTCGGCCGCGAACGCCGCCGTCGACCACGTGCACACCTGGGTCAACGGCACCGCGGACGGCAACTGGACCTCCATGGGCATCCCGTCCGACGGTTCGTACGGCGTTCCGGAGGGCCTCATCTCCTCCTTCCCCGTCACCACGAAGGACGGCTCGTACGAGATCGTCCAGGGCCTCGACATCAACGAGTTCTCCCGCGCCCGCATCGACGCGTCGGTGAAGGAGCTGGAGGAGGAGCGCGAGGCGGTCCGCGCCCTCGGCCTCATCTGAGCACCGCTCTCCCGCTGAACGCTGTTCTTCCACTGATCCCCGGGCAGCCGCCCGGGGATCAGTGCGTTCCGCACCCGGTGGCGCTCAGGTGACGGCCAGGCGGTCAGCGGGGCAGGGTCTTCTCGAACCAGTATCCGGCGTGGGGGTTGTCGTCGTACGCCGGGATCTCGGTGTACCCGCCGGTGCGGTACATCGCCGCGGCCTCCTTGAGGACCTTGTGCGTGTCGAGGCGTACGACGTGGTGTCCGCGCTCGGCGGCCGTGCGCTCCAGTTCGGTCAAAAGCCGTCGCCCCAGGCCCAGCCCGCGGCCGTCCGGGTGTACCCAGAGGTGCCGGATCTCGGCCGTCGCGGTGTCGAGCGCGCACAGCGCCCCGCAGCCGACGGCACGCTCCTCCTCGTACGCGACGAGGAAGGCGGTGATCCGCCCGGGCGGTACGAGGTCGGCCGTGTCGTATCCCTCGGGGAACCGCTCGTCGAGTTCGGCGGCGAAGCCGGCGAGGCAGGCACGTGCGTCGGCCGACGCGGCGTCGACGGTCCGTACCGTGATCGCGGCCAGGCGCAGCAGCCGCTCGGCGACCGCGACGGCCTCGGTCAGCCGCCCCCGCTGGGTCTCGCTCAGCCCGCGCAGCAGCCCCTCGGCGAGGTCGTCCGCACGGCGGTTCTGCTCCGCCAGCTCGTCCTGCCCTGCGGGTGTGGGTTCCGCGAGGCGCAGCCTGCTGTCCGCCGGGTGCACGGTGACCCGGACGAGCCCCTGGCTCTCCAGCGCGCGCACCATCCGGCTCAGGTATCCGGCGTCCAGGCCGAGCCGGGTCCTCAGATCCCTGAGGGACGCGCCGGCCCCGATCTCGAAGAGCAGCCGGGCCTCGCCGAGCGGCCGGTCCTGCCCGAGGTAGTGATCGTCCAGCACGCCGATCCGACGCGTGAAGTAGCGGTTGAAGCGACGCAAAGTGGTCACGTGCGCCGCGGACACCGGCGCGGGCGCCGACTGTGACACCGGCTCTGACCCCGCCTCTGACTTTGACCTCATAACCTTTGACTTTAGTCAAAGGAAGATGGGGAGTCCATGCGGCTGCGCACGCGACTGTCTGTCGTTTCTGCCCCTGTTTCGGGCGGCTTGTCAGTGACGCCGCGCACTTCGTCCACGGAGTGCGCATGCATTCCGGGTCGGGGGGCAGGTGGTCCCGGCCCCCCGAGAGCGACGCGGTGTGACACAGGGGCACGAACACAGGAACGGAAGTGCAAGGCCGATCATGTCGGGACACCAGGCGCAGCAGACGATTCATGTGGGCGGAACGTGGCGTGCGGCCACGTCGGGAGCCACCCGGGACATCCTCGACCCGGCGGACGCGAAACCGTTCGCGGCGGTCAGCGAAGGCGGCGTGCCGGACACGGACGCCGCCGTCGAGGCCGCCCGGTACGCCTTCGACCACGGCGTGTGGCCCCGCACGCCCGTCACGGAGCGGGCCGAGCTTCTGCGCCGTGTCGCCGACCTCCTCGTCCGCGGCCGTGAGCGGCTCGGACTCCTGGAGAGCCGGGACGCGGGCAAGACGCTGGAGGAGGGGCGGGTCGACATCGACTGCGTCGCCGACGCCTTCCGGTACTTCGCCGATCTCGTCGTCGGAGAGGGCGGCGGACGGGTTGTCGACGCCGGCTCGGACGACATCCACAGCGTCGTCGTGCACGAACCCCTCGGCGTCTGCGCGATGATCACGCCCTGGAACTACCCGCTGTTGCAGGCAAGCTGGAAGATCGCACCCGCCCTCGCCGCGGGAAACACCTTCGTGATCAAGCCCAGCGAGATCACCCCGCTGACCACCGTCGCCCTCATCGACTTGCTCGTCGAGGCCGGGCTGCCCGCCGGAGTCGCCAACATCGTCACCGGCCCGGGGCACAGCGTCGGCGCCCGCCTCGCGGAGCACCCGGACGTCGACCTCGTCTCCTTCACCGGCGGTCTCGCCAGCGGTACGAAGGTCGCGCAGGCCGCCGCCGTCACCGTCAAGAAGGTCGCCCTCGAACTCGGCGGCAAGAACCCCAACGTCGTCTTCGCCGATGCCTGCGCCACCGAGGAGAGCTTCGACACCGCCGTCGACCAGGCCCTCAACGCCGCGTTCATCCACAGCGGCCAGGTCTGCTCGGCCGGCTCCAGGCTCATCATCGAGGAGTCGGTACGCGACCGCTTCGTCACCGAACTGGTGCGGCGGGCCGAGCGGATCCGGCTCGGCCGCGGCACCGAGGCGGGCGTGGAGTGCGGCCCGCTCGTCTCCGCCGAACAACGGGAGAAGACCGAGGACTACGTGGCCTCCGCCCTGGCGGAGGGTGCGGTGCTGCGGACCGGCGGCGCCCGCCCCGAGCCGTCCGCCGAGCGTCCCGCCACCGGCTACTTCTACGAGCCGACCGTCCTCGACCAGTGCCACCGCGACATGCGCGTCGTACGGGAAGAGGTGTTCGGGCCGGTCCTGACGGTGGAGACCTTCCGCACCGAGGACGAGGCCGTCGCGCTCGCCAACGACACGGAGTACGGGCTCGCGGGAGGAGTCTGGACCGCCGACGCGGGACGTGCCCGCCGCGTGGCCGGACGGCTGCGGCACGGCACCGTCTGGATCAACGACTTCCACCCCTACCTTCCGCAGGCGGAGTGGGGCGGCTTCGGCAAGAGCGGGGTCGGGCGCGAACTCGGGCCCGCGGGGCTCGCCGAGTACCGCGAGACCAAGCACGTGTACCAGAACCTCGCGCCGAAGCCGGTCCGGTGGTTCGCGGGCTGACGCCCCACCCCCGATCGCCCCCGGCCCCTTCACAGCCCCCCTTCACAGCCCTCGGCACGGCCGCCGTCACGACCCCCTTCATCAACTCCCCACAGCACAAGGCACCCTGGAGCGCCCTCGCATGCCCGAAAACGAGCACGAGCATCAGCATGAGCCTGAGCACACGTACGACTACGTCGTCATAGGCGGCGGCACCGCGGGATCCGTCATAGCCTCCCGTCTCACCGAGAACCCCGACGTCACCGTCGCCGTGATCGAGGGCGGCCCCAGTGACGTCGACCGCGACGACGTGCTGACCCTGCGCCGTTGGATGGGCCTGCTCGGCGGGGACCTGGACTACGACTACCCGACGACCGAGCAGCCGCGAGGCAACTCGCACATCCGGCACAGCCGCGCCCGGGTCCTCGGCGGCTGCTCCTCGCACAACACCCTCATCGCGTTCAAGCCGTTGCCGTCCGACTGGGACGAATGGGAGGCGGCGGGCGCCGAGGGCTGGGGCGCGGTCCCCATGGAGGCGTACTTCCCGCGCCTGCGCAACAACATCGTCCCGGTCGATGAGAAGGACCGGAACGCCATCGCCCGCGACTTCGTGGAATCCGCGCAGTCGACGCTGAACGTGCCGCGCGTGGAGGGGTTCAACAAGAAGCCCTTCACCGAGGGTGCCGGATTCTTCGACCTCGCGTACCACCCGGAGACCAACAAGCGCTCCAGCGCGTCCGTCGCGTATCTGCACCCCGTCATGGACGAGCGGCCCAACCTGCACCTTTTCCTGGAGACCTGGGCGCACCGGCTGGAACTGGACGGGACCAGGGCCCGCGGCGTCCACGTGACGACGAAGGACGGGGACGAACTCCTCCTACAAGCGCGCAACGAGGTCCTGCTGTGCGCCGGCGCCGTCGACTCGCCCCGGCTGCTGCTGCACTCCGGCATCGGGCCGCGCGAGGACCTGGAGAAGCTCGGCATACCCGTGGCCCACGACCTGCCGGGCGTGGGGGAGAACCTGCTCGACCACCCCGAGTCGGTCATCGTCTGGGAGACCGACGGGCCGATCCCCGAGAACTCCGCGATGGACTCGGACGCGGGCCTGTTCGTGCGGCGGGACCCCGAACAGGCGGGCCCCGACCTGATGTTCCACTTCTACCAGATCCCGTTCACGGACAATCCGGAGCGACTCGGCTACGAACGCCCCGAGCACGGCGTCTCGATGACCCCGAACATCCCCAAGCCGCGCAGCCGCGGCCGTCTCTATCTGACGAGCGCCGACCCGGCCGAGAAGCCCGCCCTCGACTTCCGTTACTTCACGGACGAGGACGACTACGACGGCCGCACCCTCGTCGACGGCATCAGGATCGCCCGCGAGATCGCGAAGGCCGAGCCGCTCGCGCACTGGCTCAAGCGCGAGGTGTGCCCCGGACCCGATGTCACCGGGGACGAGGAACTCGGCGAGTACGCGCGAAAGGTCGCCCACACGGTGTACCACCCGGCGGGCACGTGCCGGATGGGCGCGCCGGACGACCGACTCGCCGTCGTGGACCCCGAGTTGCGTGTCCGTGGCCTCGACGGCATCAGGATCGCCGACGCGTCCGTCTTCCCGACGATGCCCGCCGTGAACCCGATGATCGGCGTGCTCATGGTCGGCGAGAAGTGCGTGGACCTGCTGGCAGGCGGTGCGTGATGAGTACGTCAACCGCTGTTCAGAACGCTGCCGCTGCCGCCGCTGACACCGCCGCTGTCGAGCGCCGGGGTGACGAGCCCGTCTTCTCCGTCGAAGGACTGTGGAAGGTCTTCGGGCCGAAGGCCGACCGGGTCCCCGCCGACCCCGAACTCGCCTCCCTCCCCGCCGCCGAACTCCGGTCCCGTACCGGCTGCACGGTCGCGGTCCGGGACGTGAGCTTCGATGTGCGCAAGGGCGAGGTCTTCGTCGTCATGGGTCTGTCGGGCTCGGGCAAGTCCACCCTCGTACGCTGCCTGACCCGGCTCATCGAGCCGACCGCCGGCACGATCGCCATCGACGGCGAGGACGTGCGCGCCATGGACAAGGCGCGGCTGCGTGAACTGCGCCGCCACCGCGCCGCGATGGTCTTCCAGCACTTCGGCCTGCTGCCGCACCGTTCCGTGCTCGACAACGTCGCGTACGGCCTGGAGGTCCAGGGAGTGCCCAGGCGCGAGCGTCGGGAAAAGGCGCAGCGAGTCGTCGCGAAGGTCGGCCTGGAAGGCATGGAGCAGCGGCGCCCCGGCCAGCTCTCCGGCGGGCAGCAGCAGCGCGTCGGACTCGCGCGGGCGCTCGCGGTGGACCCCGAGGTCCTGCTGTTCGATGAACCGTTCAGTGCGCTCGATCCGATGATCAGGCGGGACATGCAGGAGGAGGTGATCCGGCTGCACGGCGAGGAGGGCCGCACGATGGTGTTCATCACGCACGACCTGAACGAGGCCCTGCGCCTCGGCGACCGGATCGCCCTCATGCGGGACGGCCGCATCGTCCAGTTGGGCACGCCCGAGGAGATCGTGGGCTCGCCCGCCGACGACTACGTACGCGAGTTCGTACGGGACGTGCCGCGCGAGCAGGTCATGACGGTGCGCGGGGCCATGCGGGCCGCGTCGGCGGAGGAAGCCGGCGAGGGCCCGGCCCTGTCGCCGCAGGCCACGGTCTCGCAGGCCATCGAGGCGGTCGCGCGCTCGGGACAGTCGGCCCGCGTGATGGACCAGGGGCGCTGCCTCGGAGTCGTGGACTCGGACGCGCTGCTCGGGGTGGTGGCGGGAACAGACACACGCCCCTCGGGACCGGTGGCCTCCGGACCGGCGGGGTCGGGACCGGCGGGGTCGGGACCGGCGGGCTCCGAGCGGTCCACCGGGCCGGATGACGGATGGGCGACCGGGCCGGCCGACGGGTGGCCGACCGAGGAGGCCAGCGGGTCGACCGACTCGACCGACTCGGCCACCGGATCTGCCGGGTCGGCCGGGTCGGCCGGGTCGAGCGGATCGGCTCGTAAGGGGGCGGTTTGATGGCCACCGTCACCGCGTCCGCTCCCCGGACCGTCCTGCCCGGCTTCCTCGGCTTCCTCCGGCACCCGGCCGTCGGCAAGCTCGTCCTGCTCGCCGTCGCGGCAGCCGTCCTCGTCCCGCTGGCCGACGCCCGCTGGGCGAGCGGCACCTGGCCCCACGCCCTCACCGTCGACCTCTCCGAACCCCTCGGCAGAGCCAGCGACTGGATCGTCGACAACCGCGACAGCCACCCGCTGTTCCTCTACTTCTTCGGGCACGTCTCCAACGCGGTCGTCCTCTCCGTACGTGCCGTCTACCTCGTCCTGCTCGCCGCCGGCTGGGCGGGCGTCACGGCCGCGGCGGCGCTGGTCGCCTGGCGGGTCGCCGGTGTGCGGCTCGCGCTCGGGACGGCTGCCGCGGTCCTGACCTGCGGCCTGCTCGGCATGTGGGTACCCACCATGCAGACGCTCGCGCTCATGGTGGTCGCGGTCCTCGCGTCCGTCGCCCTCGGTGCGCTCCTCGGCCTCGCCGCCGGGCTCTCCGACCTCACGTACCGCGCGCTGCGCCCCGTCCTTGACACCATGCAGGTGCTCCCGGCCTTCGCGTACCTGCTGCCGGTCGTCCTCGTCTTCGGCATCGGCGTCCCGGCCGCGGTGCTCGCCACCGTCGTGTACGCGGCCCCGCCCATGGCCCGGCTCACCGCGCTCGGCCTGCGCGGCGCGGACGCCGGAGTGATGGAGGCCGTCGAGTCCCTGGGCACCACCGCACGGCAGCGGCTCCTCACGGCCCGGCTGCCGCTCGCCCGCAAGGAACTCCTGCTCGGCCTCAACCAGACCATCATGATGGCCCTGTCGATGGCCGTCATCGCGTCCGTCATCGGCGCGGGCGGCCTCGGTGACCGCGTCTACCAGGCACTCGCCTCGGTCGACGTGGGCGCCGCGCTCGCCGCCGGCATCCCGATCGTGCTGCTCGCGGTCGTCCTGGACCGGGTGACGGCAGCGGCCGGAGCCGCAGGAGCGGCGGGCGACGCGGAGGATGCGGGGGATGCGGGGGCGGAGCTCGGCAAGACCGGACCCCGCCGCCGGGCCGGCTGGGCCTACGCGGCCGTCGCCGCACTGGCCGTCGCGGTCGCCGGACGTCTGACCGGCCGGCTCGACTGGCCGGAGACCTGGCTCGTGCCCATCGCCGAGCCCGTGAACCGCGCGGTCGACTGGATGACCGACCACCTCTACTCGGGTGTCCCCTACGTGGGCGGCACCGCCGACTGGGCGGCCCACTTCACCACCTGGGTCCTGAACCCGGTGCGCGACGGCCTGCAATGGCTGCCCTGGTGGTCGGTCCTGCTGATCGTCGCCGCGCTGGCCTGGCTGATCGGCACCTGGCGCACCGCGCTGACCGCCGTCCTCGCCATGGCCGGGATCGGTGTGCTCGGCGTGTGGGGGCCGTCCCTCGACACGCTGTCGCAGGTCCTCGCGGCGGTGGCGGTCACCCTGGTCCTGGGCTTCGGGACCGCCGTCGCGGCGGCCAGGAGCGAGCGCTGCGAACGGCTCCTGCGTCCCGTCCTGGACGTCTTCCAGACGATGCCGCAGTTCGTCTACCTCATCCCTGTCGTGGCGCTCTTCGGCGTCGGCCGCGCCCCCGCGGTCGCCGCCGTGGTTGTCTACGCGCTGCCCGCCGTCGTCCGCATCACCACGCAGGGCCTGCGCCAGGTGGACCCGGCGGCCATGGAGTCCTCGCGCTCCATGGGCGCGACCGGCTGGCAGCAACTCCGCCAGGTCCAGCTGCCGCTGGCCCGTCCCGCCCTGCTGCTCGCCGTGAACCAGGGCGTCGTCCTCGTCCTCGCCGTCGTCATCATCGGCGGCCTGGTCGGCGGTGGCGCGCTCGGCTACGACGTCGTGTTCGGGCTCGCCCAGGGCGACCTGGCCACCGGTCTGGTGGCCGGCGCGGCGATCGTCTGCCTCGGCCTGATGCTCGACCGGGTGACGCAACCGACGCAGCGCCGTACGAAGAAGGGAACCTGAGATGCGTACACGTATGACAGGTGCGCTCGCGGCCGGCTGTTCCCTGCTGGTGCTGACCACCGGCTGCGGAGCCGCCGACATGACCAAGCAGGCCTCGCCCTTCGCCAACGCGCAGGGCGCGAAGACCGTGACCCTCTCGGTGCAGTCCTGGGTCGGCGCGCAGGCCAACGTGGCCGTCGCGCAGTACCTGCTGGAGCACGAGCTCGGCTATCGCGTCGACACCGTCCAGGTCGACGAGGTCCCCGCGTGGGACGCGCTCAGCCAGGGCCGCGTCGACGCGATCCTGGAGGACTGGGGCCACCCCGAGCAGGAACAGCGGTACGTCAAGGACAAGAAGACCATCGCGGACGGCGGCGGCCTCGGCGTCACCGGACACATCGGCTGGTTCGTACCGACGTACTTCGCGAAGCAGCACCCCGATGTGACGAGCTGGAAGAACCTGGACAAGTACGCCGACCAGTTGCGCACCGCCGAGAGCGGCGGCAAGGGGCAACTGCTCGACGGCTCGCCCTCCTACGTCACGAACGACAAGGCGCTGGTGAAGAACCTGGACCTCGACTACCAGGTGGTGTTCGCCGGTTCGGAGGCGGCCCAGATCACCCAGATGAGGCAGTTCGCCAAGGAGAAGAAGCCCTTCCTCACCTACTGGTACACGCCGCAGTGGCTTTTCAAGAAGGTGCCCATGACGGAGGTGAAGCTGCCCGCCTACAAGGAGGGCTGCGACGCGGACCCGGACGCGGTCGCCTGCGCCTATCCGCACACCCCGCTGCGGAAGTACCTCAACGCGGACTTCGCCAAGTCCGGTGGCGGGGCCGCCGCCTTCCTGAAGAAGTTCAAGTGGACGACCGCGGACCAGAACGAGGTCTCCCTCATGATCGCGGACCAGAAACTGTCCCCGGAGGAGGCGGCCCAGAAGTGGGTACGGGGCCACGAGCCGACGTGGAGGCCGTGGCTGGCCGGATAGCCGCCATGCCCCCATAGGCCGGCACCCCGGACCTCGCCTCCTTCTCGCGCGCCGAGTGGCTCAAGGCGTCCCGCCGGGCCCTCATAGCGGCCCCGAACGACGCGCTCGGTTACGGAGACCCGCGTGGCCGCGTCGAACTGCGTACCGCCCTCGCGGGCTACCTCGCCCGGGCCCGCGGTGTACGCGCAGGCCCCGAACACGTCCTCATCTGCTCCGGGTTCGTCCACGGGCTGAAGCTTCTCGGGGCGGTGCTGCGACAGCGGGGCGCGGGCGCTCGCGGTGGAGTCGTACGGGCTCGATGTGCACTGGGGGCTGATCGAGCGGGCAGGACTCGGTTCGGTACCGCTGCCGTTCGACGAACTGGGCACGCGGACGGACGAGTTGACCGAGGGCGGCACGAGTGGCGGTAACCCCGGCGTCGGTAACTTCGGCGTCGATGGTCCGAGCGTCGGTGGTCCGGGCCTCAGCGGTCCGGGCGGCGGCGGCCGGGACTTCGGTGGTCCGGGCGGCACCGTGGGGGCGGGGCCGCTGACACCCGCCCACCAGTTCCCCATGGGCGTGCCGCTGCACCCCGACCGCCGGGCGGCTGTCGTCGACTGGGCGCGGCGCACGGGCGGGCTGATCCTGGAGGACGACTACGACGGGGAGTTCCGTTACGACCGGCAGCCCGTGGGCGCGCTGCAGGGCCTCGACCCGGACCGCGTGGTGTACTTCGGCACCGCCAGCAAGTCCCTCGCCCCCGGCCTGCGCCTCGGCTGGCTGGTCATGCCGCCGGATCTGGCACCCGAGATCACTGCGGCGAAGGGCGGCGCGGACTGGTCGTGCGGTGCCCTGGACCAGCTGACGCTGGCGGAGTTCATCACCTCGGGCGCGTACGACCGCCATGTACGCGCCTCCCGCCTCCGCTACCGCAGACGCCGCGACCAGCTCGTCTCGGCCCTGGCGGCCCGCGCCCCGTCGGTGACGGCCACCGGTGTCGCGGCGGGGTTCCACGCGGTGCTCCGACTCCCGCCCGGCAGTGAGCGGTCGGTGGTCCGGGCGGCGGCCTGGCACGGTCTGGCCGTCCACGGACTGACCAGCTACCGTCACTCCGCCGCCACGCCCGCACCGCTGGACGCCCTGGTCGTCGGCTACGGAACTCCGTCCGACAGCGGCTGGCCCGGCGCACTGGAGGCACTGTGCGAAGCGCTGCCATGAGCTTTTACGGCGTGCGCGGCGCCGATCCCGGTTCCGACTCCGGCTCCGACTCCGACTTCGGTCCCGATCCCGGCTTCGCTCCCTCCACCGGAGCCTCCCCGAAGCGCGCCAGGACCAGCGCGCCCGCCACCGCCACCGCGAAGCCGAGCACGGCCAGCCAGGCCAGGCCCTCGCGCGTACGGTCGCCCAGCCAGACGACGCCCACCACGGCCGGCCCGATGGTCTCGCCGACGACCAGTCCCGCTGTGGCCGTCGTCACCGAGCCGCGCTGGAGCGCCGAGGTGAGCAGGAGGAACGCGGCACCGCCGCCTAGCAGAAGCGCGTACGTGGCCGCATTGGCGAAGAGCGTCGAGGGGGCGAGGCTGTCGATGAGGCGGACCGACACCTCGACCACGCCGAACCCGAACCCGGCGCCCAGCCCGAGCGCGAGCGCCCGCCCCCGCCCGGGCAGCCGCCCGGCCGCCGCCCCGACGAGCAGTACGGCGAACGCCGTGCCCAGCATCGCGTACGTGAGCGCGGTCGAACCGGTCTTCGTTCCCTCCTCCCCGGACGCGAGCCCGAGCATCGCGAGCCCCGCGCACACCACCGTGATCGCGCCCCATTCGACCCCGCTCAGCCGCACGCCGAGGAGCCACGCCGCCGCCACCGCCGTCACCGCGAGGCTCGCGGCGAGTGCCGCCCCCACCGCGTAGATCGGCAGCGACCGCAGAGCCGCGATCTGCAACACGAATCCGACCCCGTCGAGCGCGAGCCCGGCGAGATACCGCCACTCACGGACGGCCCGCAGGAACAGGGCGGCGTCCACACCGGAGGGGTCTGGGGGTTCGGAGGGGTCTGAGGGCCGGGTGCCCGGCCCGGCCGCCCGCGCGGCGATCGCCTGCAACACCGTCGCCGTCCCGAAGCACACCGACGCACCAAGGGCGCACACCATTCCAAAGAGCACAAAGTGACTGTAGGGGAGGGAGAGTTCAGGGATCTTCAGGCTGTAGGACTGGCGAGTCCACAGGACGGGCCGGACGGGGGAGAGACATGGCGGAGCAGCGCAGAAGACCACGGTCGAGCACGGTCGTACCGGGTGGAACTGGCTGGGTGGAACTGGCGTCCTCGCGGCAGCGCTCACCTCGTGCGGATCCGACCCCGACCGCCGCTGTCCAGTCCCTTTCCTGTCGTCTCTTGCCGTCTTCCTGTCGTAGCTCGGTCGTCGTTCGGCCGTCGCTCGCATGGTGGACGGGCGAACCCGTCTCCCGGGCGCTCCCGGTAGGCTCGCCCATGGGCCGTGACTGGCGCGCTGGGATGGGATCGACCATCGGGGAGCGGCCCGGGAACTGTGTGCCGTGCGCCTGGGCCGAACCGTGAACGCCGAACGCCACGTCCGGAGGCCGTCATGTCAGATCCCCTCTCCACGCCCCTCTCCGCCGAATCCACCGCCTTCCGCAGCGCCCTCGAAGTGATCCGTGCCGTCGAACCCCGGGTGGCCGACGCCATCGGGCAGGAAGTCGCCGACCAGCGCGAGATGCTCAAGCTGATCGCCTCCGAGAACTATGCTTCGCCGGCCACCCTCCTCGCGATGGGCAACTGGTTCAGCGACAAGTACGCCGAGGGCACCATCGGCCGCCGCTTCTACGCCGGCTGTCGCAACGTGGACACCGTCGAGGCCCTCGCCGCCGAGCACGCCCGCGAACTCTTCGGCGCCGAGCACGCCTACGCCCAGCCGCACTCCGGCATCGACGCCAACCTTGTCGCCTTCTGGGCGGTCCTCGCCCAGCGTGTCGAGGTTCCCGCCCTTGAGAAGGCCGGCGTCCGCAACGTCAACGACCTCTCCGAGGCCGACTGGGCCGAGCTGCGCCAGGCGTTCGGCAACCAGCGCATGCTCGGCATGTCCCTGGACGCCGGCGGCCACCTCACCCACGGTTTCCGCCCGAACATCTCCGGCAAGATGTTCGACCAGCGCTCCTACGGCACCGACCCCGCCACCGGCCTCATCGACTACGAGGCCCTGCGAGTCTCCGCCCGCGAGTTCAAGCCGATGATCATCGTCGCCGGCTACTCCGCGTACCCCCGCCTCGTGAACTTCCGGATCATGCGTGAGATCGCCGACGAGGTCGGCGCCACGCTCATGGTCGACATGGCCCACTTCGCCGGTCTCGTCGCCGGCAAGGTCCTCACCGGAGACTTCGACCCGGTCCCGCACGCCCAGATCGTCACCACGACCACCCACAAGTCGCTGCGCGGCCCGCGCGGCGGCATGGTCCTGTGCGACTCGTCGCTCGCCGACCAGGTCGACCGCGGCTGCCCGATGGTCCTCGGCGGTCCCCTTCCGCATGTCATGGCCGCGAAGGCGGTCGCACTCGCCGAGGCCCGCCGCCCCGAGTTCCGCGACTACGCCCAGGCCGTCGTCGACAACGCCCGCGCCCTCGCCGAGGGCCTGATGCGGCGCGGCGCCACGCTGGTCACCGGCGGCACGGACAACCACCTCAACCTCATCGACGTCGCCTCCTCCTACGGCCTCACCGGACGCCAGGCCGAGTCCGCTCTGCTCGACTCGGGCATCGTCACCAACCGCAACGCGATCCCCGCCGACCCCAACGGCGCCTGGTACACCTCGGGCATCCGGATCGGCACGCCCGCACTGACCACCCGGGGCCTCGGCGTCACCGAGATGGACGAGATCGCCGGCCTGATCGACCGCGTCCTCGCCACCACGGAACCGGGCACCACCAAGAAGGGCGCCCCCTCCAAGGCCCAGCACATCCTCGACCCGAAGATCGCGGACGAGATCTCCCACCGCGCAACCGACCTCCTGACCGGTTTCCCGCTCTACCCGGAGATCGACCTCGGCTGAGTTCGTGGGCCGGTGCCGGTGCCGGCACGGGTGCAGTGCCGGCACCGGGGGCCGAGCCGAGTTACCGACGCCGGCCGCGGTTTTGAAGGTGGCTCGGCCCTGGTCGCCTCATAGATCGATCAGCTCCTGTCGTGACTCCCGCGGCTGCCCCGGCTCACGCCCGGCCGCCGCGCGGCGCATCAGCAGGGTGCCGCCGGAGCCGAGGGCCAGGCCGGCCGCGAGCCCCGGTACCGTCCACCACGCCCGGTCCGCGGAACGGGGCCCGTCTCCCGCCACGGGCCCGGGACCGAACAGCTCCCTCCGCTCCACCTGCTCGTAGACCGACCGTGGCGCCCGGTGCCAGCGGATGTCGTCGTCGTTCACATCGAGCGCCGGGTCGGACCGGATCCAGGGCGTGCCGTCCGCCGCGAGGAACACCTGGTCCTGGCGCCCCATATAGATGTCCCCTCCGGGCGCACTGTCCGTCGCCGGCCAGCCGCCCACTCCGGTCGTTCCCCAGATGACCGTGGCCCGCACGGCAGGGAAACGGCCTTCGGCCCAGTCCTGCGGAACCTTCTCCGTGTCCGTGGCCGTCGGCCCCGTCAGCTGCCAGAGCTGTGCGAAGTCCGGCTCCCCGGAGCTCACGCTCGTCGTCCGCCCCGTACCGTCGCCTGCGACGACGACCGCCAGATTCGGTGAGTCGGGGCCCGGCGGCCCCGAGGCTGCCGCATGAGCCCGAGGCGTCCCGAACCCAGCGAGTCCGACGAACGCGAGAGCGACCAGGGCGCACACAGTGCACACGGCGCACACGGAGCACATGACGGACGCGGCGGACTTGGCGAACATGGCGGACACGGATCCGGCAGGCTGTCCGCCGTTTGTTCCGGCCTCTCCGCGCACGACGTGGGGAGGCATGGGCCGCGGCACGTCGGCCGCCGTGCGAATCCAGAGCACTGTGTTCCTCGTCTCATTGGCGACGATCGAAGTTCTCCGCGTCTCCACACTCTTGTTACACCGCTGGGGACAGATCGGATCCCACCTGTTTCCGACCAGTTCCGGAGTGGGTCCCGGCACCTGAGAGAATGGTGAGCATGGCCTCTGATAGTCCCCGTGTGCTTTCTGGAATCCAGCCCACCGCCGGCTCGTTCCACCTCGGCAACTACCTCGGCGCCGTCCGCCAGTGGGTGGCCCTGCAGGAGTCTCACGACGCGTTCTACATGGTCGTGGACCTGCACGCGCTCACCCTTCCTCAGGACCCGGCGGACCTGCGTGCCAACACCAGGCTCGCCGCAGCCCAACTGCTGGCCGCCGGTCTCGACCCCGAGCGCTGCACACTCTTCGTTCAGAGCCATGTCCCCGAGCACGCCCAGCTCGCGTGGATCATGAACTGCCTCACCGGCTTCGGTGAGGCCTCCCGCATGACCCAGTTCAAGGACAAGTCCGCAAGGCAGGGCGCCGAGCGCGCCTCGGTCGGCCTCTTCACGTACCCGATCCTGCAGGTCGCGGACATCCTGCTGTACCAGGCCAACGAGGTTCCCGTGGGGGAGGACCAGCGCCAGCACATCGAGCTGACGCGTGACCTCGCCGAGCGGTTCAACGGCCGCTTCGGGCAGACGTTCACGGTTCCGAAGCCGTACATCCTCAAGGAGACGGCGAAGATCTTCGATCTGCAGGACCCGGCGATCAAGATGAGCAAGTCGGCGTCGACGCCGAAGGGGCTCATCAACCTCCTCGACGACCCGAAGGCAACCGCCAAGAAGGTGAAGAGCGCGGTCACCGACACGGACACGGTGATCAGGTTCGACATCGAGAACAAGCCGGGGATCAGTAACCTGCTGGGCATCTACTCCACCCTCACCGGCATCGGTATCGCGGAACTGGAGCAGAAGTACGCGGGCAAGGGCTACGGTGCGCTGAAGACGGACCTGGCCGAGGTCATGGTCGACTTCGTGACGCCTTTCCGGGAGCGCACCCAGCAGTATCTGGACGACCCGGAGACGCTCGACTCGATCCTGGCCAAGGGAGCGGAGAAGGCTCGCGCGGTCGCCGCGGAGACGCTCTCCCAGGCGTACGAAAAGGTGGGTTTCCTGCCCGCCAAGCACTGATCGCCAAGCTACTGGCCGCCGGAACGAGAGCCCGTACGGCGGCCGGGACGAGACCAGGACAACATCGGCACGGCATACGGTACGGGGCCGCACCGCCGTACAGTCGATAGCCGGCAGCAGCCTCTGCCCGCCGATATGACCAACATGACGGAACACCGACACAACGACAGGAGACAGACGTGGGGACCGTAACGATCGGTGTGTCGATCGCGGTTCCGGAGCCACACGGCAGCCTGCTCCAGGAGCGGCGCGCGGGCTTCGGCGACCCCGCGGCTTCCGGTATTCCCACCCACGTCACACTGCTGCCGCCGACCGAGGTCGACGGGTCGGCCCTGCCCGCGATCGAGGCGCATCTCGTCGAGGTCGCGGCCGCCGGCCGCCCCTTCGCGATGCGGTTGAACGGGACGGGAACGTTTCGTCCACTGTCCCCCGTCGTGTTCGTACAGGTGGTCGAGGGCGCTGAGGCCTGCACCTGGCTGCAGAAGCAGGTCCGGGACGCCTCGGGGCCCGTGGCGCGCGAGCTGCAGTTCCCGTACCACCCGCATGTGACGGTGGCGCACGGCATCGACGACGAGGCGATGGACCGTGCCTTCGAGGAACTGGCGGAGTACGAGGCGCACTGGCCGTGCACCGGGTTCGCGCTCTACGAGCAGGGGCCCGACGGTGTGTGGCGCAGGCTGCGTGACTACGTCTTCGGCGGCGCGGTCGTGCCACCGCAGGCGGCCCATGTGGAGCGGGGCCCGCTCCCGGCCTGCTGACCCACCCGGCCTGCTGACCGGGCGAGCACGGGAGCGCGGGAGCGCGGGGGCACGGGACCGGACGGCGATCACAGGGATCATGGGACCGGACGGTCGGTGCGGCTGCGCGGCGCGCTTACAGGGTCAGGCGGCGGAACACACTCCGCGGGACGTGTCGCAGCGCCGACATGACCACCCGCAGTGTCCCCGGCACCCATACCGCCTCGGAGCGTCGGCGCAGTCCCGTCTCGATGGCCGTGGCCACCGCCTCGGGGGTCGTCGCGAGCGGGGCCTCGTCCAGCCCCTTCGTCATCTTCGAGCGGACGAACCCGGGGCGTACGACCATCACGTGGACGCCCGTGCCGTACAGGGCGTCCCCCAGACCCTGGGCGAACACGTCGAGGCCCGCCTTGCTGGACCCGTAGATGAAGTTGGCGCGGCGGGCCCGCTCGCCCGCCACCGAGGACAGCACCACCAGGGAGCCGTGGCCCTGCGCCTGGAGTGCCTGCGCGCACACCAGCCCCGAGGACACGGCACCCGTGTAGTTGGTCTGCGCGACCCGGACCGCGGCTCCCGGCTCGTTCTCGTCGCGCGACTGGTCGCCGAGGACGCCGAACGCGAGCAGAACCATGTCGATGTCACCTTCGGCGAAGACCTTGCCGAGAACCGCTTCGTGGGCGTCGGGGTCGAGCGCGTCGAAGTCGACGGTACGGACGTCGGCGCCGAGTTCGCGCAGCCCGGCGGCCGCCGACTCCAGGCCGGGTGAGGGGCGGCCCGCGAGCCACACCATGCGGGTACGGCGGGTGATCAGCCGCCGCGCGGTGGCGAGCGCGATCTCGGACGTGCCGCCGAGGACGAGCAGGGACTGGGGGAGGCCGAAGGCGTCCTTCATGGAACCGAACTCCTATGGGGAAGAAGGTTGGGGAAGAAGGTGGACTGGCGGGCAGGCGGCTCACGTCAGAGTCCGAGGCGCCGGGACAGGTCGGAGGTGAAGACGGACCGTGGGTCCAGCTCCTCGCGCAGGGCCCGGAACTCGCCGAGGCGCGGATACATCGCCCTGAGCAGTTCGGGCCGCAGGCGGGAGTCCTTGGCGAGGTAGACACGCCCGTCGGCCGCGACCACCTCCCCGTCCAGTTCGTCGAGGAAACCGCCGAGCCCCGGCAGGTTCGCGGGGATGTCCAGGGCGAGGGTCCAGCCGGGCATCGGGAAGGACAGCCAGCCCGGGTCGCCCTCGCCGAACCGCTTGAGGACGGCGAGGAAGGAGGGGCAGCGCCGCTGTGAGATGCGGTGCACGATCCGGCGCAGGGCCTCCTCCTGGCCGTGTCCGACGGCGAACTGGTACTGCACGAAACCGCCGCGCCCGTAGACGCGGTTCCAGTGCGGCACGCCGTCGAGCGGGTGGAAGAAGGCGGACATCCTCTGGAGTGCACCGACGCGCGCGTGGGGCGCCTTCCGGTACCAGAGTTCGTTGAAGAGGCCGACCGTCGTACGGCCCAGCAGGCCCTCCGGGACGAAGGAGGGAGCGGCGGGCAGCCGCCCGGGACGGAACTCCAACGGGGCTCTACGCGCGCGCGTGCCGTCGGCCAGCGCCGCCAGCGGGGCGTGGTCGCCCCGGGTCAGCACCGAGCGACCCATGGCCGCGCCACGGGCCAGCAGGTCGATCCAGGCGACCGAGTAGCGGTAGCGGTGGTCGGTGGCCGTGAGGCGGGCCATCAGGTCGTCCAGGTCCGTGGCGCGTTCTGTGTCGACGGACATCAACGACGTCTCGACGGGCTGCAGCCGGACGGTGGCTGTCAGGATGACGCCGGTCAGGCCCATCCCGCCCGCCGTGGCGTCGAAGAGGGGGGTGCCGCTGCTCACCGTGCGGATCTCGCCGTCCGCGGTCAGCAGCTCGAAGGAAAGGACGTGGCGGGCGAAGGAGCCGGACACATGGTGGTTCTTGCCGTGGATGTCCGCGCCGATCGCCCCGCCGACCGTCACATAGCGGGTCCCGGGCGTCACCGGCACGAACCAGCCCAGCGGCAGCAGGATCTCCATGAGGCGGTGCAGCGAGACACCGGCGCCGCACAGCACCGTCCCGCCGTCCGCGTCGATCGCGTGGACGCGGTCCAGGCCCGTCATGTCGAAGACGGCCCCGCCCGCGTTCTGCGCCGCGTCCCCGTACGCCCGTCCCAGGCCCCGCGCGATGCCTCCGCGGGCCCCGCAATCCCGGACGGCCGCCACGGCCTCGTCGTACGAACGGGGGCGCACCAGGCGTGCGGCGGTGGGTGCGGTGCGGCCCCACCCCGTGACGGAAACCGTGTCGGTAGGCATACCAGTGACGGTATCGACCGAAAGTGCTGGCTAGTTCCCTAACATCCCTTACCTCCCCGAAATGGGTGATTAATGGGATGTCGCTCTATATTGCCGGAGTTCCGGCGGTGCTGACGTGAACAGTGAGTCCACATGGACCACCACGACGAGCGCTCTGACCTGGACCACCGGATTCTCACGGCCCTCCACGCCCGCGGCGGCGCCCCTCGTGTCGCCGCCGCCGCGCGGGTCCTGTCCCTGGCCGGCGAACACGGCGCCCTGTGGCTCGCGGCGGGCCTCGCGGGAGCGGCCACCGACCGGCAGCGGCGCGGCGCGTGGCTGCGCGGTACGGCCCTGACCGCGGGTGCCCACGTCGCCAGCATGGGCGTGAAACGGCTCGTACGCCGTCCGCGCCCCGGCCACGTCGTGCCGCTGGTCCGCATCGCGGGCCGGCACTCCTTCCCCAGCTCGCACGCCACGTCCGCGGCGGCGGCGGCCGTGGCCTTCGGAGCGCTCGGCGCACGCCTGGTGCCCCCGCTCGCCGCGGCGATGTGCGTGTCGCGGCTGGTCGTAGGTGTCCACTACCCCTCCGACGTCGTGGCGGGCGCCGCTCTCGGCGCGGTGACGGCCCTGCTCGGTGCCCGCTGGATGGCAGGGGGCCGTGACCATGGCTGAGACGGCCCTCCTGGAGAGGACACAGAGAAAACAGGCCACTCCGCGGAAAAGTGGCCTCCTGAAGGGGCTGATCAGGACCGCCCGTCCGAAACAGTGGGTCAAGAACGTCCTCGTCGTCGCCGCCCCGGCCGCCGCGGGCGAGCTCTTCTCACGCCACGCCCTCACCCAGGTCGCCCTCGTCTTCGTGCTGTTCACGGCCTGTGCCGCGGGTGTCTACCTGGTCAACGACGCGCGGGACGCCGACGCCGACCGCGCCCACCCGGTCAAGTGCCACCGGCCGGTCGCCGCCGGGCAGGTGCCCGTCCCGGTCGCCTACTCCGTGGGGATCGTCCTCGCCGTCGTCGCCCCGACCGCGGCCGCCTTCCTGTGCTCGCCGTTCACCTCGGCGCTGCTCACCGCCTACCTGGGCCTGCAGTTCGCGTACTGCCTCAGCCTCAAGCACGTCCTGGTCGTTGATCTCGCCGTGGTGACCACCGGGTTCCTGATGCGGGCCATGATCGGGGGGCTCGCGCTCGGCATTCCGCTGTCGCGCTGGTTCCTGATCACGACCGGCTTCGGCGCGCTCTTCATGGTGTCCGCCAAGCGCTACTCCGAGGCCGTCCAGATGGCCGGGAAAGCGGGCGCCACGCGCGCGTTGCTCACCGAGTACACCACCGGCTACCTGCGCTTCGTCTGGCAGCTCGCCGCCTCGGTCGCCGTACTCGGCTACTGCCTGTGGGCCCTGGAGGAGGGCGGGGTGCCGCACACCAGCGTGCTGCCCTGGCGGCAGCTGTCGATGATCGCCTTCATCCTCGCCGTCCTGCGGTACGCGGTCTTCGCCGACCGGGGCACCGCCGGCGAACCCGAGGACGTGGTCCTGCGCGACCGCGCGCTCGCCCTGATCGGGATGGCCTGGCTCGCGATGTACGGCCTCGCGGTGGCCAACTGGTGAGCCAGGCGCAGGGAGCGGGCACAGGGGGCGTACGCGACGCGCGGGCGCCGGACACGGAGCGGCCGGAAACCGAGCCGCCGCGCACCGAGCCGCCGGACACCGAGCCGCCAGCCAGGGAACGGCCGAGTCAGGCGCCGCCACCTCACGCGCGTCGGCCTCACGCGCGTCGGCCCCACGCGCGTCGGCCGCGGCCCCGGGAGGTGTTCGGCTTCGCGGCCGCCGGGCTTCTCGCGTACGCCGCCGACCTCGCCCTCTTCCTCTGGCTGCGCGGCCCCGCCGGACTGGGCCCGCTGACCGCCAAGGCCCTGTCGTTCGTGGCGGGCTGCTCGGTCGCCTACGCGGGCAACGCGCTCGGCACCTACCGGCACACGGCCATGCGCACGACCGGGCCCACAACCAGACACACGCTCACGCTCCGGTACACGACCGGAAGCCTGCGCCGGTACGGGATCTTCTTCGGTGTGAACATCGCGGGCGCCCTGGTCCAGTTGCTGTGCATCCTCGTCAGCCACTACGGCCTCGGGTTCACCTCCCCGCGCGCGGACACCGTGTCGGGCGCGGGAATCGGCATGGTGCTCGCTACCGTCGTGCGTTTTTGGGGTACCCGGACATTGGTTTTCCGAGGCGAGGGCAGAGTCGGATCATGGACTGGCTGAAGAAGCTCCCCGTCGTGGGCCCGTGGGTCACACGGCTGATGGCCACGCACGCCTGGCGCTCGTACGAACGACTGGACCGGGTCAAGTGGACGCGGCTCGCCGCGGCGATGACCTTCATCAGCTTTGTCGCGCTCTTCCCGCTGATCACCGTGGCCGCCGCGATCGCCGCCGCGACCCTCGACGAGAGCGGGCAGCAGACGCTTGAGGACAAGATCGCCGAGCAGGTGCCGGGCATCTCCGACCAGCTCGACATCGGCGCTCTCGTCGACAACGCCGGCACGGTCGGGCTCATCGCGGGCGCGCTGCTGCTGTTCACCGGCATCGGCTGGGTCGGCTCGATGCGCGAATGCCTGCGCGCGGTCTGGGAGCTGCCGGACGAGGAGGGCAACCCGTTCCTGAGCAAGCTCAAGGACGGAGGCGTACTCGTCGGCCTCGGCGGCGCCGCGCTCGTCACGATCGCCGCGTCCACCCTCGCGTCCACCGCGGTGGGCTGGACGACCAGGCACCTCGGCATCGACGAGGGCGGCTGGGGCGGGGTGCTCCTGAGGACGGCCGCCTTCGCCGTGGCCGTCCTCGCCGACTTCCTGCTGCTCCTGTACCTCCTGACGCTGCTCCCCGGCGTCGAGCCCGAGCGGCGTCGTCTGATCGTCGCCGCGCTGATCGGCGCAGCCGGGTTCGAGCTGCTGAAGCTGCTGCTCAGCGGCTACTTCCAGGGCGTCGCGTCGAAGAGCATGTACGGAGCGTTCGGCGTGCCCATCGCGCTGCTGCTGTGGATCAACTTCACGTCCAAGCTGCTGCTCTTCTGCGCCGCCTGGACGGCGACGCAGCACAAGGAGACGGCGGACACGGCGGCCGGAGCAGAGGGGACGGAGGCGGACGGCTCCGCGGGCGTCAGCGGCGGCGACGCATCAGCTCGGGCAGCGGCCACCGGCGGTTGATCAGGAAGACACCGGCGGCGAGGAGTACGAGGACGCCGCCGGTGATCGCCAGGGCGATGCCGACTCCGCTCGCCCCGTCCGTCTTCGCCGCGGCCGCGACGGACTTGGACGAGTCCGAGCCGTCGCCCGATCCGCCTGCCTCACCGGAGGCGTTCGCGCCCGACTGCGCGTCCGTGTCAGCGCTCTTCGGAGGCACCAGCTCACCCACCGGGGAGACCTTGCCCGACGCCTTGAAGCCCCAGTCGAGGAGCTTGGCGGTCTCCTTGTAGACCTCGTTGTGTTCTTCCTTCTCCGGGTTCATGACCGTGACGAGCAGCACCCTGCCGTCGCGCTCGGCGACTCCGGTGAAGGTGGCGCCCGCGTTCGTGGTGTTGCCGTTCTTCACACCCGCAATGCCCTGGTAGGCGTCGAGTCCGGCGTCACCGATCAGCAGCCGGTTGGTGTTCTGGATCTCGAAGGACTCGCGGGTCGTCTTGCCTTTCGTGCCTTTCTTCCCCTTCTTGTTCTTCTTGGTCTCGCCCGGGAAGTTCGCGCGGACCGTCGAGCAGTACTCCCGGAAGTCCGGGTTCTGTAGGCCGGACCTGGCGAACAGGGTCAGGTCGTACGCCGACGACACCTGGCCCTTCTCGTCGTAGCCGTCCGGGCTGACCACGTTCGTGTCGAGCGCCTGGAGCTCCTCGGCGTGCGCGTTCATGTCCTTGACGGTCTGGTCGACGCCCTTGTTCATCGCCGACAGAACATGGACGGCGTCGTTGCCGGAGCGAAGGAAGACGCCGAGCCACAGGTCGCGGACCGAGTAGGTCTCGTCCTCCTTGATGCCCACCATGCTGGAGCCCGCCCCGATGCCGGCCAGATCGGACGACACGACCTTGTGCTTCTGGGTCTTGGGGAACTTGGGCAGCAGGGTGTCGGCGAACAGCATCTTCAGGGTGCTCGCCGGCGGCAGCCGCCAGTGCGCGTTGTGCGAGGCCAGGACGTCGCCGGACTCGGCGTCCGCGACGATCCAGGACCGGGCGCTCAGATCCTTCGGGAGGACCGGCGCGCCGGCACCGAGGTTCGCCTGGGCCCCGGCCCGGCCGAGCTGGGCGCCGCCCACGGTCGACATGTCCGCCGGCGGGGTGGCCGAGGGGGTGCCCGACGTGCTGGTCGACGGCGATGCAGATGTCGACGGGCTCGCCGACGGGCTCGAAGCCGGCTTGTCGTCCGCGGCCGAGGCAGCGGCGGCGGGCGCGGTGGCGGTCACCGCGAGCGCGAGCGAGAACGACAACAGGGTGGCGGAGGTGACCAGCAAGGAGGGCTTGGCGGTCTTTTTCATGGCAGGCACGGTCGAGAACGTACATGGCGTCGCGCGGGAAGTCGCGCGGGCCTCGTCGGCAGGAGCCATTCCGACAGGGGCGTTTCCGCCGCCGCCGGGTGCGCCGTGCTCCTCCCCACCCCGCGCGCCGGCTCTGTTCGAAGGCCGCGATACTGAATCCATGAAGCTCAGCCGCCCCGTCTCCTGGTTCCTGCTCGCCTTCGGAGTGTGGAGCTGGGTCATCTGGGTCACTTTCGTCAAAAATCTGTGGAACGACGGCAGCGGGCTCGCCTTCGACGACGCGGGCGATCCGACCGGGTACTTCTGGGTGCACCTGACGCTCGCCGTTGTCTCCTTTGTCTTGGGGACGGTTGTCGGCGGCATCGGGTTGCGTGGTGTTCGAGCCTTGCGCCACACGCCGTCGCCATAACGCCCCACGTCATAACGTCCTAACGGGAGAGTCGCCGCGTGGTCATCGTGTTCCTGGTTCTGGTCCTGGCCGTGTTCGGCGGGTTGCACTGGTACCTGTGGCGTCGGCTGGTGCGCGACACGACGGCGCGGACCGGCGTCTCCAGACGGGTCGGCACGGTCGCGGTCGTGGCCGCTCCGCTGCTCATGTTCGCGGCGGTCACGGCCGAGCGGACGGGTGCGCCGTTCTGGCTGCAGCAGGTGCTGGCCTGGCCCGGCTTCCTGTGGATGGCGCTGGCGATCTACCTCGTGCTGGCGCTGCTGGTCGGCGAAGCCGTACGACCGCTGCTGCGCAGGGCTCTGGAACGGCGTTCGGCGTCGGCGCCTACGGCCGAGCCGGCGGACGTGCGCGAGGCCGCACCCGTCCCGGCGGGGGCACCCGCCAGGGAAGCCGAGCACTCCAGCGACACCGAGCGGCCCGCCGCGGCCCGTCTCTCCGATGCCAAGCCGTCCGCCGCCGCCGAGTCACCCGCCGCCGCGTCGACCCCTGACGCCGGCTCCGGGCGCGCCGACACGCCGGCCACCGCGCTCACACCAGCGGTCGCCGAACCCTCCCGCCGCCTCTTCGTCTCGCGTGTCGTGGGCGGGGCCGCCGCGGCCGCTGCCGTGGGCACCGTGGGATACGGGACGTACGGCGTCCTGCGCGGGCCCAAGGTGAAGCGGGTCACCGTGCCGCTGGCCAAGCTCCCGAGGTCCGCCCACGGGTACCGGATCGCCGTCGTCAGCGACGTTCACCTCGGGCCCGTGCTGGGGCGTGGCTTCGCCCAGAAGGTCGTCGACACGATCAACTCGACGCAGCCCGACCTGATCGCGGTCGTGGGTGACCTCGTCGACGGCACTGTGAAGGACCTCGGGCCGGCCGCCGCGCCGCTCGCCCAGTTGAAGGCCCGGCACGGGTCGTTCTTCGTCACCGGCAACCACGAGTACTTCTCGGGTGCCGAGGAGTGGGTCACGCGCGTACGCGAACTGGGGCTGCGCCCGCTGGAGAACGCCCGCACCGAGCTGGCCGACTTCGATCTCGCCGGCGTCAACGACGTGGCCGGGGAGGAGGAGGGGCAGGGGCCCGACTTCGTGAAGGCCCTCGGGGACCGGGACCGTAACCGGGCGTGCGTGCTGCTGGCCCACCAGCCGGTGCAGATCCACGACGCCGTGGACCACGGGGTGGACCTCCAGCTCTCCGGGCACACCCACGGAGGGCAGTTGTGGCCCGGCAACTTCATCGCGGACCTCGCCAACCCGACCCTCGCCGGCCTGGAGCGCTACGGGGACACACAGCTGTATGTGTCCCGGGGCGCCGGCGCCTGGGGCCCGCCCACCAGGGTGGGCGCGCCGTCCGACATCACCGTCGTGGAGCTGGCCTCCAGGCAGGCCTGAGCCGAGCAGCGGCCCCCGGGCGTGCCCTGGCAGGGGCCGGCCGACCGGTTCGACAGCCGATTCCGGCCAGTCGGCAGCACGCAGACCGCGGGTGTACGGCGGGAAACCTTCACACGATCCGGCGGACGGTCGCGTGCGAGGCGCCGCGCATGCCGGCGCGACCGTGCGCGAATCACGTGCTGAGCAGCGAGGACGTGGGGGTGGGCAGTACCTGTCGGACGGCACCGGGGCTTCCGGTTACGGCACCGGGGCTTCCAGTTGTGGAGCCGCAACGGGATCCGACCGCCTGCGGCCTGACGCGTTCACGCAGGTTGACGATTGCGAGAGTGACGTGCCGGGCCTGCCTCACGCAGCATCATGTGACGGAGGCGTGGGTGGGGTGAGGAGCAAACGTGTTGAGACGCAACTCCTTCCGGCTGCCCCGGCACCCGGCTTCAGTCGGGCTCGCACGGCGCCGGGTGCGGGACCATCTGTCGAACTGGGGGCACAGCGCGGGCGAGCAGGCGTTCGAGGACGTGGTGCTGCTGGTGTCCGAACTGGCGACGAACGCCATACGGCACGCGCCGCTGCTGGAGCGGGAGTTCGAGGTCGCGGTGACCACGCTCGCGGACGGGTCCTGCCTGATAGAGGTCTCCGACGAGAGCTCTCTTCAGCCCAGGCTGCGGCTGGTCGGGGAGTACGACGAGGAGTCGGGGCGGGGGCTCCGGCTGGTGGAGAGCCTCACGACCGCCTGGGGAGTGTGGAGCCGAGGAAGGCACGGCAAAACGGTCTGGGCCCTGGTCCCGGCCTCCTGATCCGGTTCCTGATCCGGTCCCTTGTCCCGGCCCTCCGAGAGGTCGTTCAGCGCTCCGTACCGACAGCGCTCCGTACCGACAGTGCGGCGCCCCGACGTGAAGACGTCAGCCCCCGCACGCTCTCGCGGGCAGAGCGACCGTCACCGTCAGACCCGCGCCCGGCGAAGTCCGTACCGTCACCTCGCCCCCGTGGGCCGTGGCCACACCCTGGACGATGGCCAGCCCCAGCCCGCTGCCCGCACCCCCACCCGCTCGGAAGAACCGGTCGAAGATGCGCGCGGCGTCCTCCTCGGCCAGCCCCGGCCCCTCGTCGGCGACACAGAGCCGCACGACTCCGTCGACCCGCTCCAGATCGAGGGTGACCGGAGTGTCGGGAGGCGTGTGCGTACGTACGTTCGCCACGAGGTTGCCCAGGACCTGACGCAGGCCCGACTCGTCGGCGCGTACGAGGAGGGCTCCCTCGGCGCTCACCGACACCGGCCGGCCGGGCTGCTGGGCCCGCAGATCCTCGGCCGCGTCGCGCACCAGGCGGCTCAGGTCGACGTTCTTGAACCGCAGTTCGGGCTGCTGGTCGAGGCGGGCCAGGGTGAGCAGTTCGTCGACCAGGCGGCCCATGCGGTCGGCCTCCCCGGTCATCCGGTCCCAGGCACGCTTGCGCTCGGCGGGCTCACACAGCATGCCCTTGTCGTACAGCTGGAGGTAGCCGCGGATCGCCGACAGCGGCGTACGCAGCTCGTGCGAGGCGTCCGCGACGAAGCGGCGCAGCTGGGCCGCGCTCCGCTCCCGGGTGCGGTACGCCGACTCGACCTGCTGGAGCATCGAGTTGAGGGCGAGCCGCAGCTGCTCGACCTCCTGGGTGGGGTGGTGGCTGGAGGGCACCCGGCGGGCCAGGTCCCCCTCGGCTATCGCCGACGACGTCTCCACCATGTCCTCCAGGGGCCGCAGCCGTCGGCTCACACTGAGCATCGTCAGCACGGCGAGCAGCCCCAACAGCAGGACCCCGAAGAACAGGTCTAGTTTGAGGGCCTTGGCCATTCCGGTGTGCAGCGCGTCGGTCGAGCCGGCGATCAGGACGGTGGCCCCGTCGGGCAGGGAGACGCCGATGACCCGGAACGGGGCACCGTCCAAGGTCACGTCGCGCGGGTCCGTGTCGCCGGTGACCGTCCGCGGATCGCCCACCGCCTCGGCGAGGGTGCGCTGGTTCGAGGTCGGTTCGAAGTTGCCGAGCGTCAGAGGCTTTCCCTTCGCGTCGACCACCGCGAACAGGGAGTCCGCGTCCGGCGGGCCCTGCGCCTCCGGCACCTTCCCGTCGCGGATGAACGCCAGCGCGCTCAGTGAGTCGATCTGCCGCGAGGTCAGCTGCGTACCGTCCAGCGAGTCCCGCATCCTGAGCAGCCCGGAGTCGACCTGGTCGAGCAGGTAGTACCGCATGCCCATCAGGCTCACCGCCGTAGCCATGACGATGCCGAGTGCCAGCAGCGCCACGTTGGCCAGCGTCAGTTTGCCGCGCAGTGAGTGGATGCCGTGGTTGCGGCAGCGCTGGAAGATCATGCGAGCCCGTATCCGACGCCGCGGCGAGTCGTGATCACCGGGGCGCCGAGGGCGTCGAGCTTGCGCCGCAGATAACTGATGTACGTCTCCACGACGGTCGACTCCGCCGGATGCTCGTACTGCCAGACATGCCGCAGGAGCTGCTCCTTGGGCACGATCCGCCCGCCGTTGCGCACGAGGAAGCGCAACAGGGCGTACTCGGTGGGAGTCAGCTCGACCGTACGGCCCGCGCGGTGCACCGAGTACGTCGTCTCGTCCAGTTCCAGGTCGCCGTAGCGCAGCGGCGGGCGCTCGGGGAGGACGTCGGCCGGGCGGGTGCGGCGCAGGACGGCGGTGATCCGGGCGATGACCTCGTCGATGTTGAACGGCTTGGTGATGTAGTCGTCGCCGAAGGAGAGCGCGCCGACGACCTCCGTGGGCGCGTCCCGCGCGGTGAGGAACACCAGAGCCAGGTCGGGCTGGCGCGTGCGCAGTTCGCGGCCCAGCGCCCGGCCGTCGCCGTCCGGGAGCATCACGTCGAGGAGCGCGGCGTCCGGGCGCGTGCGCTCGGCCATCGTCAGGGCCTGACGGACCGTCCCGGCCGTCATCACCTCGAAGCGGTGGTAGCGCAGGGCGATGGACAGGACGTCCGCGATGCTCGGCTCGTCCTCGACGACCAGGACGGTCGCCCCCTCATGAGCGGTCATGCCCCCAGTATCGGCGCGGGCACCGACAACGGGGTCGGCTCTCCCTTGGGAGTTCCTTGTGAGTCATGGCCAGGTCATGTCCCGGGGCCCGCGCCGCCCCGATGCTGAGCCGCAGGACCCGGGGGACCAACCGACGGACAACTAAGGAGCGTTGAGGCGTGACGACATTGGCACGGTGGTGCTATCAGCACCGGCTGGTGGTCCTGATTCTGTGGGTGGGTGCGCTGTTGGGGCTGGGCTTCGCAGGCTCCGCCGCGGGCACGAACTACGCGGACACCTTCGCCCTTCCGAACACGGACTCCACGCGCGCGTACGACCTGATGGAGAAGGCCTTTCCGGAGAGGGCGGGCGACACCGACACGGTGGTGTGGAAGGTGGACGAGGGGGCCGACGGGGCCGACGGGTCGGTACGGGACCAGTCCGTACGCTCCCGGATCGAACCGGCGCTCCAGAAGATCGGGCGCATGAAGGGCGTAGGCGAGGTCAGCAGCCCGTACGCCGCCCAGGGCGCCCCGCAGATCAGCGAGAACGGGCGGATCGCCTACGCCCAGGTCACCTTCACCGAGCAGGCCAACGGGGTGCCGAAGGCGCTCGTGGAGGACGTCGTCGACACGGCGCAGGGCGCCGAACGCGCCGGACTCCGGGTGGAGCTGGGCGGCCAGGCGATCACCCGGACCCAGGAACCGCCCACCGGCATCGCCGAGATGGTCGGCATCTCGGCCGCGGCGGTCGTCCTCTTCCTCGCCTTCGGCTCGCTCTTCGCGATGCTGCTGCCCCTCGTCGTCGCGATAGCGGCCCTCGGCACCGGCCTGATGGCGACCTCGCTGCTCAGCCACGTCACCGACGTACCCGAAGTGGCGCCGCTGCTCGGCTCGTTGATCGGCCTCGGTGTCGGCATCGACTACGCCCTGTTCATCGTGACGCGGCACCGCCGGGGCATCCTGCGCGGCATGAAGCCCGAGGAGTCCGCCGTCACGGCCCTCAACACCTCCGGCCGTGCCGTGCTGTTCGCCGGTGGCACCGTGTGCATCGCGCTCGCCGGGATGCTGGTGATGAACATGCGCTTCCTGGACGGCGTGGTCATCGCGACCTCGCTGACGGTCGTGCTGAGCGTGCTCGCCGCGACCACCCTGCTGCCCGCGCTCCTCGGACTGCTCGGCATGCGCGTGCTCAGCCGCCGGCAGCGCCGCCGGCTCGCCGCCGAGGGACCGGAGTCGGCGGAGGCGAGCGGACTCGCCGCCCGCTGGTCCGCGTACGTGCAGAAGCGGCCGCGGTCGATCGCCGCCGGGGCGCTGGTCGTGATGGTGATCCTGGCGCTGCCCGTCCTGTCGATCCGGCTCGGCGCCACCGACCAGGGCAACCACCAGGACTCCACGACCACACGGCAGGCGTACGACCTGCTGGCCGAGGGCTTCGGGCCCGGCTTCAACGGGCCGCTCCAGGTGGTCGTGGACGGCGGAGGCGACGGGGCCGGTGCGGACACGGACGCGCTCGTCTCGGCCATCCGCTCCACCGACGGGGTCGCCCAGGCCGCCGCCGCACCGCCCGCCCAGGGCATCACGGTGATCCAGGTCGTGCCCACCACGTCACCGCAGTCCGAGAAGACGGACCAGCTGATCGACCGGCTGCGGGACGGCGTGATCCCGGAGTCGGGGACGACGGCCCATGTGGGTGGCGTGACCGCCGTCTTCAAGGACTTCGCAGCCGTCACGGGGGACCGGCTGCCCTACTTCGTCGCGGCGATCATCACGCTCGGCTTCCTCCTCCTGATGGTGGCCTTCCGCTCCCTGGTGGTGCCGCTGACGGCCGCCCTGATGAACCTGATCGCGGCCGCCGCGTCCTTCGGGGTGCTCGTCGCGATCTTCCAGTGGGGCTGGGGCACGGAACTCCTCGGCATCGGCAAGGAGGGGCCGATCACCGCCTTCCTGCCCGTCATCATGCTGTCGCTGCTGTTCGGGCTCTCGATGGACTACCAGGTGTTCCTGGTGAGCCGCATGCACGAGGAATGGGTGCACACGAAGGACAACGCGCGTGCGGTGCGGGTCGGCCTCGCCGAGACCAGCCGGGTCATCAACTGCGCGGCCCTGATCATGATCTGTGTGTTCTCCGCGTTCGTGCTCAGCGGAGACATGGAGGGCGCGATGGCGGGCATCGGGCTCGCCGCGGCGGTCGCGCTGGACGCGTTCATCCTGCGTACGGCCCTGGTGCCGGCCGCGATGCACTTCCTGGGCAACTCCAACTGGTGGCTGCCGGCCGGTCTGGAGAAGCGGCTGCCGCACCTGGCGGTGGAGCCCCGAGAGGAGGAGACCGCCCCCGAGCCCCACGCGCGCGTGGCCGACGCCGGCGGTGGTTCCACCGTGATCCACGGCTTCGTCCGCACCCCGGACGGCGCGCCCGTCGAGGGCGCCGCGCTGACCGTGCTCTCCAAGGGCGGCCGTCAGCTCGACCGGGTGACCTCGCTGGCCGACGGCTCGTACATCGTCTCGGTCCCGTCCCCGGGCTCGTACCTGCTGGCCGTGGCGGCCGAGGAACACCCGTCCCGGGCCCGCCACGTGATGGTCGGCGCGGAACCGCTGGTGTACGACGTGGAGCTGGCGGAGGACGAGGTGGACGCGGTGAACTGACCGCGTCGACCGTGCAAGCCGCTATGTGGTGGACTTCCTGGCGGGGTCGGACTTTCTGGTGGTGCCGGATTTCCTGGCGGGGTCGGGCAGCGCGCTCGTCATCCCCGGCAGGAAGTCCGTGAACAGTTCGTGCACCTCGCGGACCAGGGGCCGCAGGACGCGGAAGCGGGCCAGCGAGACCCCGAGCGAGGTGAGGCGGGCGCCGCGTTCGGCGAGGCGGTAGCTGCGCTCGCGGCCCTCGGTCCGGTCGAAGATCCAGTACAGGACCAGGCCCATCTGGGAGAGCCACAGCAGCTCTGGGAGCACCTCCCGCAACTCCTGGGGCACCTTCGCCTTCGAGCCGGTGAGCACTTCGCGGCAGATGTCGATGGCCTCCTCGCGCGCGTGCTCCGACTCGGCGGAGAACGGGCTGAGCGGGCTGTCCGGATCGGCGGCGTTCTTGAAGAACTGCACCGCGAACTCGTGGTACGGCGTCGCGACGTCCAGCCAGGCCTTCAGGATCCCGGCGATCCGCGCCTCCAGATCCTTCTCGTGGTCCAGGATCTCGCGGACCGCCTCCCGGTGCTCGGTGGCGACCCGGTCGTAGAAACCCTGGATCAGATGTTCCTTGCCGGCGAAGTAGTAGTACGCGTTGCCGACGGAGACCCCGGCCTCCTTGGCGATGGCCCGCATCGTCGTCTTCTCGTAACCCCGCTCCCGGAACAGGCGCATCGCCGTCTCCAGGATCAGGGCCCGGGTCTGCTCGCTCTTGGCGGGCGTACGCGAGGGGTCGCTCTTGGCGGGCGTACGTGAGGAGCCGGGGCCCTCGGGCACCGTGGGACCGTCCGGGCTGGGGGCACTGTCATTCGCTGCTGGCACGGGAGAGCCTAACGAGGAGCGCAGGTACCGCCGCCGCAGGCGGGCGGGTGGTAGGTCCAGCCCACGGCCTGGTCGTACGTCCACCCGTCGGCCGCGACGTACGTCCGCCCGCCCCAGGCACCCTCGTTCCCCGCACGCCCGCCCCACGCACCCTCCCGGCGCGCCCGTTGTCCCTCGCGCCACTTGGCGGCGGCGAGCACCGCGCCCCGCGCCAGGCGGGCCCCGGCCGGGGTGCTGAGGCGGTGGGCCATCGGGCGGTGATCGGCGAGCGCCCACAGGGTGACGACCCAGGCGGCGGTACCCCGGTAGAGCTGGCCCGCGTCGCCGACCACGGTGATCTCGTCGAGCGTCGTGGCGTGGTCGAGCCCCGGAAAACGGCGCTCGGCCTCCGCCGACCCGGCGGCCACCAGCTCCAGGGGCACCAACTGCCGCTGCCGTACGAGCCAGTCGCGCAGGAAGGCGCAGAGCGAGCACCGGGCGTCGTACAGGACGGTGAGCCCGCGGACCGGGGCGCGCGTGGCGTCCCGGCCCGGGCTCGCGGCGGTGGTCACCGCGGTCACGCTCCGACCGTCGGCGCGACCCAGCCCTGCGGCGGCACGGGCGGCACCTGCTCGCGCTCCATGATCCCCCGGCGCCGGATCTTGTTGAGGACGTACACGTTCCCCAGGTGCATGGCGCCAAGGACCAGGAGCACAACCCCCAGCTTCGTCGACAGGGCCTCGAACACCCCGCGGGCGTCGGCGATCTCGTCGTCCTGGTTCAGATAGAGCGCCACGAAGCCGAGGTTCACCAGGTAGAAACCCACCACCAGAAGGTGGTTGACGGCGTCGGCGAGCTTCTCGTTCCCGTGCAGCACATCGGCCAGGAAGATCCGCCCGTTGTGACTGAGCGTCCGCGCCACCCACACCGTCAGCGCCACGCTGACCAGCAGGTATATGACGTACGCGACGACCGTGAGGTCCATGTCCCCACCCCTTCCCGACTTCTTGAACGCGTTCAAAACGCGCTGTCGAGAGAGAATGTAGACCTGTTTTTGAACACGTTCAAGTCGTCGGTCGAAGGTGCCGGTGTGACCTGCGGCTCAGCCGGTGCGCGCAAGCTCCGGCCGCTTGGTGTAGTCCGTGAAGCCGATGACGTTGCCCCAGGGGTCGGCGACCTCGACGGTCCAGCCGGTGGCCACGGAGAGGGGCGCGTCGAGTGGCTGGACGCCCGCGGCCGCCAGGGCGTCGGCCTTGCCTCTGGCGTCCTGCACCTCGAACCACACCCGGGGCGTCGCCCAGGCCGGCGGCCGACGCCCGAGCTCCCCCTCCAGGCGCAGCAGCACCCCGGGCACCTCCTTGCCGACCTTCAGGACGGCGATCCCGGCCTCGTCGAGCCGGACCCCGAGGGCGAATCCGGCCCGCTGGTAGAAGTCCACGGCTTCGTCGAGGTTGCCGACAGGGAAGAGGACGTTGTCGAAGCCGAGCAGTTCGTACGACTCATCGTCTGACATGTCGTCAGATTAGGTCCCCGGGAGTGAGCGACGGGGGAGGCGGCTGGACAGTCACCCGTGTGGCGCCGTCGCCGCCGGTCACTCGTTCGGCTGGGCCCGCTGTCACTGCCCGTGGGTACGCTGACCTCACAGGAGAGACTCCGTCCCATGGGAGCAATGACAGGCGCCGCATCCGAGAACGAGCCCGAGAACGAGCCCGGGAACGGGTCCGAGAACGGGCTCGACGACGAGGCGGCGTACCGCTGGCCGATCCCGCCCCCCGAGGGCTGGACCGCGGACGACCTCGACAGGATTCCGGACCTCCCGCCGCACACGGAGCTGATCGACGGGTCCCTCGTCTTCAGGAGTCCGCAGACCCGATTCCATGGGCGCAGCATGCGTTTGCTGGAGTACGGCTTCCTGAGTCAGGCACCGGATCACCTGGATGTCTATCGGGAGTTCACCGTCAAGCTGGATCGGCGAAACAGGCCGGAGCCAGATCTGCTGGTGGTCTCGGCGGAGGCGTACACGGGACCCGACCAGACCTGGCACAGGCCCGAGGACGTCCTCCTCGCGGTCGAGGTCGTTTCGCCCGACTCACGTGAACGGGACCGCGAGGTCAAGCCCCGCAAGTACGCGGCCGCTGGCGTGCCGCATTTCTGGCGGGTCGAGAAGGACGAGGAGAAGGGCTTCCCCGTCGTCTACGTCTACGAACTCGACCCCGCCACGAAGTCGTACGGCCTCACCGGCATCTTCCACGACCGTCTCAAGGCCACGGCACCCTTCGACGTCGAGATCGACCTGACAGCCGTCGACAGGCGCCCGGGCGCTTCGGGGGACGCGAGGGACTCGGCTCAAGGGTGATCAGAACGCTGCCTCTGCCATACGTGTGACGTATGGCAGCTCCGAGGAGGCCAGAGACCCCGCTCCCCGGAAGGGAACCGGGAAACGGGGCCCACAGTCACGTCATCCGATGGCGATGCGGGTCTTCCAGTAGCTTGCGGGGGCGATGATCTCGGTGCCGGAGCCTGAGAGGACCGTCTTGCCGCCTGCGTAGAAGCGGACGGAGCCGTCGGAGCGTACGGTCCAGATGTCGGGGATGGAGTCTCCGTTGGTGTCGGGTGTTCCGATGAGCTGGGGGATGTTGGCGCTGGACCAGCCGGCGGCGCCGTACTCGGTGTCGGCGCCTCCTGAAGAGGCGGCGCCGGACTTCAGTGAGTCCATGTTGACTCCGCCGCCGCTGGCCGCGATTCCCTTGCGCAGCAGCAGGCGCTCGGAGACGTCGGTGCGGTAGACGATGTCGGTGATGCCGTCGCCGCTGATGTCCTGGGCGGTGACCAGGTCTCGTTCGGTCCAGGTGGTGGCGGCGAGCCGTGTGGCCTGGTCGACGGTTGCTCCGTGGTAGCCGGTGAGGGCCCACAGTTCGTCGCCGACGGTGGCGAAGAAGTCGGTGCGTCCGTCGCCGGTGGCGTCGCCGGCGGAGATGATCTGGGTGAGGCCGGCGGGGCTGGGAGCGCCGTCGGGCAGCAGGACCTCGCGGCGTTTGTCGATGTTGACGGCGCCGTAGCCGTCCCCGGGGTAGACCCAGAGTTTGCCGTCGACGCGGACGATGAGGTCCTGGAGGCCGTCGCCTCCGTAGATGTCGCCGTTGTGGGTGATCAGCGCGCCCTTGAAGTGGCCGGTGGGTGCGGCGACGAAGGGCGGCAGGTCGTCGCCGTTGGGGTCTTTGTCGGGGTTGGCGCGGTAGGCGCCGGACATGGAGTAGTCCAGGTCGCCGGATCCCTTGCTGAGGTCGGTCGTGGCCTGGGACGGATAGAGGGAGAGGGTGCCGGCTTCGGTCACGGTCAGCAGGTCGGCGAGTTTGTCGCCGGTGAAGTCGCCGGGGGCGTCTGCCTGGTCGCGTGGGGTGACGTAGAAGAAGTATTTTGTCGGCTGTGAGACGTTGCCCGCGCTGTCCACGGTCCTGACGTAGAGGACGTTGGGGCCGGCGGTGGGCGGTTTGGCACCTGTGATGGTGGCGCTGGTGGTGGTGGCCGTTCCGGAGGTGCGGTTCAGGGTGCCGGTGTAGGAGGCGGAGTTGAAGCCGTACTCGTAGCGCACGACGTCGGTGTTGAGGGCGCGCACGGTGAAGGCGCCCGCGGTGCCGAACTTGAGGGTGCTCCAGTTGGCGTCCTCGGCGTCGTTGCCGAAGCCGTTCTCGCTGCCGTCGGCGTTGGGGAAGTCGGTGGAGGCGACCTTGGGCGGTTTGGGCGCGACGGTGTCCAGGACGAACCGGCAGGGTGTCTTGGCCGGGGTGTAGCCGGAGGTGGCGTTGGCGTCGTCGACGGCCCGCACCCGCCAGGAGTAGACGGTGCCGTTGGTGAGCGTGCTGGTGGAGAAGCCGCTGGTGGTGCGCAGCGCGGTGCCCTTGTCGCCGCCGGCGGAGACCTTTCCGGTGGATTTCAGCAGGTCACCGGTGGTGTCCCACTTGCCCTTGGCCCACAGGTCGAAGTCGAGGTAGTCGAGGTTCTTGTCCTTGTCGGACGCCCGGGCGGTGAAGGTCAGATTGGCCGACCCCATGCGGACGTACGGCTCGGTGGTGGTGCACTTGCCCTCGGGGCCGAGGTCGAGCGACTTGGAGTCGACGGTCGGCTTGCGGTTGTAGACGAGCTCCAGGACGGGCGCGTTGTCCCCGTTGGCCCGGAACTTCTTCCACGCGTACTGTGCGTGCTCGTCGCGGGCCCGCATACCGAACGTGATCGTGTCTTTGCCCTGGTCGGCCCGTTTCTGCGCGGCCTTCCTCACGTCGAAGGTCTCGTAGGCGTCCCGGCAGCCGGACTTGTAGCCGTGCGCGAAGCTCTTGGTCGCGAACTTGTTGCCGTCGTGCAGCTTGGGGGCGTTCTTCCAGTTGGTGTGGGAGTTGATCTCGCCGGTGAGGTGCACGCTCATCGAGCGGTCGCTGCAGGACCAGGAGTACGTCTCCAGCATGCGCAGCTTGGCGCTGGTGATCTTTGTGCCCTTGAGGTCCTTGTCGAAGGAGATGTTGAAGTACGAGCGGGAGGTGCCCCAGGTGTCGGACTCGAAGCCGACCCGGGCCTCGTGTGTGCCGCCCTTGTTGAAGCCCTTGCCGTTGTAGAAGGTGGCGTTGGGGTGGCGGCTGTAGGCGGTGGTCCAGTTCTGGGTGTGTTTCTTCACCGACGGGTCGATGAACACGGGGTAGGTGGTGGCCGGGTCCGTGAGGAAGTCCTGGGCCGGGGTGATCACCCAGTTCGCGCCGGACAGGTCGGTCTCGACGAGTTCGCCGCGGGAGTCGGGGGAGGGGCCGTCGAGTCCGGACAGGCCGAGCGTGGCTGCCGAGCCGGTGGGCGACGGCGCGGGTGTCGGTTCGGCCGGCGCGGTGGGCAGCGGGGACTCCGCCACGGTGGGCTCGGGGCCGTCGGTGGCCGCCGGCAGCGTCTCCGGGGTGGTGTCGGTCTGCTCGTCCGTCTCGATGAGCTCTTCGGTGGGGCTCGGGCTGTCGCTGGGTGTGTCGGTGGCCGGGCCGGTGGGGTCGGGGCTCTCGGAGGCGGTCGGCTGGGCGGTGGCGCCGACGGTCCCGTCGGTGATGGCGGGGGCGCCGCTGTTGTCCCACATCAGCGGGGTGGGCGACATGGCGACCTCGTTGCCGTAGGCACTCTCGGCCACGACGATGCCCGACACCGGGTCGAGTCTGAAGGTCAGGTCCTCCGACGTGATGCCGTACGACAACTGCTGGGCGCGTGGATCGGCGGCGGCCTGCCGGTTCTTGAGGACGACGAGCTGGCCGAAGCCCTCGTCGTCGGCGGTCAGGACCAGGTCGGCACCCGGGAAGATCTCCGGGTACAGCGCCCGGGAGCCGTCGATGACCGGGGCAGGCACGGGGCCAGGCCACGTGAGCTGGATGTCGTAACCGTCAACGGTCAGCGTGACCAGCGGGGTTGCCGTCTCATCGGCTGCGGCAGCGTCCTTGAGTCCTTTGACCAGGGAGACGCGGTGGGCCGTTCCACGGGAGGAACGCTGCTCGCCGTCACGCCCCTTGGTGCCGGTTTCTTCGGAGCCGGCGGAGAACACCATGCGTGCGTTGGTGGCGCGGGGTTCCCAGCCCGCCCTGGTGCGGTGGAGGTCATAGTCGATGGCCTTCCACTCGCCGCCCACCTTGGCCCGTACCGGGGAGGAGTACAGCTTCTTGGCGAGGAGACCGTCGGGCCGGGCCCAGGTGGTGGAGCGGGCCGTGCGCACTGCGGTGACCTCGACGGACTTCCCGGTCCTGGCCGCTTGTGCGGAGGCTGCGGCTTCACTGACCGGCTTCGCTTTCCGGTCGCCGTCCGCTTTGCCACCGGTACTGGAATCGTCCAGGCCGAGGCCCACGAAGGCGATGCCGGTGGCGGCGAGAGCTGCCGCCAGGACGGTCGCGGTGGTGCGGCTCCCGGGCGCGCGGCTCCAGCCGCGTCTCTTGCCCGTCTGGGTGCGCGTCATCGGGTGAGTTCCCCTTCTCCCCTTGGAACCGGCGCGTGACAGAGCGCTGCCGGGCCCGCCGATGATGACCTATGAGCGCGCTGTCGTCACCCTTTGCGTTCGGGGGAGGAGGCTGAGTCGATCGACGGCGTCAGCCGTACTCACAGGTGGGCGCACATGCCGAAACCGTCCGGCCATGCGGCTGCCACGGTCGCAAACCGCCACAAGACATCTTTCAACGCCCACGCTTCCAAGGGTATTTGCCAGGGCGATTGACGAATTACGCGTTAGATCAGAGAGATCCGAAAGCGCTCACTATGGCCCGAATCATGAAGTCCGGGCATAGCTAACCGTTACGTCATACTGCATACCGTGACGGTGATCACATCCGCACAGTCGATCTAGCGGAACTTCACAGAGGCACCACAGAATCTGCGCATCTGATACGCCATCACGCGTGGTCCGAACCTGGTCCCGCTCCTAGTGGTCCGGGGGGACCCCACCGTGTTCGGTCGCTTTTCGCCTGCCCGGCGCCGCCATGCGCGTCGCCTGCGCACGGCCGTCGTCCCTGCCCTCGGGGCCGCCCTGCTGGTAGGCCTCTTGCCCGCCCAGTCGCTGGCCCTGCCGCCCGACCCGGCCGCCGCCGAGCAGGGACGCGAAACACTCGACCTTGAGGCACTGGACCAGGACAAACCTCTTTCGGGTGAGGCCTTCGAACGAGACCTGGAGACCCTGAAGGTCGACGTTCCCGAGGACTTGGAACAGGCCCCGGCCGGCACGGCGACACCACCGCCCGCCGACACCGGGACAGTCAGCTTTGGCTCAACGGCAAGCGCGACCCAGACCTCGACGCGCACCCCCTCGCCCATGACCGCGGCACGCAAGGGCACGTCCGCGACGGCATCCCGCATGGGCACGGCCGCCCAGCAGGTCGACCTGACCCCGGTCGGTGACCTGCCCGTCAGCCTCGGTCAGGCCCCCGACCAGGCCGCACCCACCGGAACCTGGCAGGTTTCCGTCGCCGACCGCACCGCACCCGTGTCCCAGGGCGTCGACGGCGCCGTCGTGACCGTCCAGGCCCCGGCGACCGGCTCCGTGCCGATCTCGGTCAAGCTCGACTACGCCGAGTTCAAGAACCTCTACGGCGCCGACTGGGCCTCCCGGCTGCGCTTCGTCCAGTTCCCCGAGTGCTACCTGACCACGCCGGACGACGAGGCGTGCCAGGCGTACGAGGAACTGGAGACGGCCAACGACACGAAGACCCAGTCGATCACCGCCACGGTCGACACGGCGGCTGACGGAACGGTCACTCCGGCCGCAGCTGCGGCGACGGGTGCGAAGGGGCCGTCTGCAGCCCAGGCGTCGTACCGCGTCTCGGCGGTCCCGGTCGCAGCCGCAGGTGACACCGCGGTCATCGGCGCGGTCGACTCCGGTGGCGGCGGCGGTGGTTCGTTCAAGGCCACGCCGCTCGCCTCCAACGGCAAGTGGGAGGCCGGCGGTTCCTCGGGTGCGTTCAACTGGTCATATCCGCTGACCGTGCCAACCGCGCCTGCCGGGCCGGCGCCCAACGTCTCCTTCAGTTACAACTCGCAGACGGTGGACGGCCGTACGGCGGTGTCCTCGCCGCAGGCCTCCTGGATCGGCGAGGGCTGGGGATACGACCCCGGCCACATCGAGCGCCGCTACCGCGCCTGCCAGGACGACCGCAAGGCGCTGAATTCCGGCACACCCAACAACACGGCCAAGGCAGACAAGACGTCCGACCTGTGCTGGGTGTCGAACAACGCGGTGATGTCCCTGGCCGGCAAGACCACCGAGCTGGTGCGGGTCGGCGCCACCGACACCTACCGCCCGATGAAGGACGACGGCACCCGCGTCCAGCTGAAGACCGGTGGCAGTAACGGTGACAACGACGGCGAGCACTGGATCGTCACCACCACGGACGGCACCCAGTACTTCTACGGCCTGAACAACGTCGGCGGCGGCCACGCCGACACCGACTCCGTCTCCACCGTCCCCGTCTTCGGCAACCACCCCGGCGAGCCCTGCCACGCCACCGCCTTCGCCGACTCCCGTTGCGGCGCCGGCAAGAAGCAGGCTTGGCGCTGGGGCCTGGACAAGGTCGTCGACGTGCACGGCAACGCGCTGGTCGTCACCTGGAAGCAGGAGACGAACCACTACGCGGTGAAGAAGAAGTTCAAGTCCCCCGAGCAATACGACCGATATGCCTACCCGACGACCATCGAGTACGGCATGCGTTCGGACCTGACCAAGCCGTCCGCGACGGTCGAGTTCGGCGCCAGGCAGCGCTGCCTGAAGTCGGATACAGCCTGTGATGCGGCGAACTTCGCCAAGACCGACGACCCGGGCGCCTACCGCCCTTGGTGGGACACTCCCGGCAACCTCAACTGCAAGTCGACGTCGAAAATGTGCCCTGCCTTCCCGTCCTTCTGGACACAGATGCGCCTGGACACGGTGACCACGAAAGCCGCCCGCGCCGGCCAGAGCGGACTGGGCAAGGTCGACACCTACACCCTCCACCAGTCCTTCCCGGAGGACTGGTACGACACCTCACCCGGCCTCTGGCTGAACTCGATCACCCGCCGCGGCTTTGCGCCCGGCGACACCACCGGCACCCTCCAGCACAAGGACGGCGTCAGCTTCGCCGAGTACTCGGTCGGCGCCACCTCACCCCTGCGCCTTCGCCTCAAGGACCGCCAGCTCCCGAACCTGGTCCCCAGTGGCGCCAACGACCAGCGCCCCGGCTTCACCCGGCCCCGCATCGGCACGGTCGCCACCGAGTACGGCGGCGACATCGAGGTCGAGTACAAGGGCGGCTGCGCGAGCGAACCGTCCGAGGACAAGGGCAAGGCGAACGGCACCTGCTACCCGATCCGTTGGTCTCCCGACGGTGACGAGAAGACGCCCGCGAAGGCGTGGTTCAACAAGTACGTCGTCGACTCGGTGACCGAGACCGACAAGGTCACCTCACACGGCAAGCCCATCTACACGACGTACGATTACACGGATCCAGCCTGGGCCAAGTCCGACGACGAGTTCACCCGCCCGTCCCTGCGCACGTACAGCGACTGGCGCGGCTACCGAAAAGTGGCGGTCACCAAGGGCAGCAAGTCCAGCTCCCAGCAGGGCGATCCGCAGTCCCAGTCGTACTCCGATACCCGCTACTTCCAGGGCGTGGGCGGCGAGGTCAAGGACTCCACGGGCGCGTACACGCTGCTCGCGGACGACGCGCCGCAGTACGCGGGTATGGCGGCGGAGAGCATCACCTACCTCAACTCCGACAAGCGGGTGCAGAAGCGGACGCTCAACTACCCCTGGTCGAAGCAGACCGCGTCCCGTGCGAGGGAAGCCGAGAACGGCACGGACATGGACCCGCTGCTCGCCCACCGCAGCGGCGTCAAGCGCACGGACGAGATCCAGACGGTCGACACGAGCTGGCGCGCCGTCCGCACCCTGACGACGGTCGAGGACACGTACGGACTGCCGGTCCAGACCGAAACGGCGGTGGTGAAGCCGAGCGGCAGCAGCGAGGTCCTGTCCGACCAGAGCTGCACCAAGACGTCGTACGTGCACAACACGTCGGTGTGGCTGATCGGACTGCCCAAGGAACAGCGCAGCACGGGGACTTCGTGCGCGGGCTACGAGGCGGCAGATCCGGCCACCAAGCTCGTATCGGCGGTGCGCAACAGCTACGACGGCCTGGCCTACGGTGAGACTCCGACGAAGGGGCTCGTCACTTCCTCCGCGGGTATCGACGCTGCTGGATCGTCGTACGCCGTCATCACGAAGACCACCTACGATCCGCTGGGTCGCCTGCGCACCGTCACCAAGCCGGGCACCGGTACGAGCGAGACGCAATACACCCCTGCGGATTCAGGTGGGCCGGTCACATCAGTCAAGGCGATCAATGAGAAGGGGCATGCCGCCACCACGACCTTCGATCCGGGCCGCAGCCTTGCGTTGACCGTCACCGACGCCAATGGCCGGGTAACGCGCAGCGAATATGACGCGCTCGGGCGTCTGGTGAAGGGTTGGTCACCGTCACGCTCGTCCGGCGGCAAGACGCCGGACATCGAGATCGACTACCAAGCAGCGATCGCCACATCCGAGCAGACCCGACCGGCCGCCGTCACGGCCAGAACACTGAAGGACGACGGCTCCTACAGCCGTCAAGTGACGGTCTACGACGGCCTGATGCGCCAGGTCCAGTCCCAGTCCGAGGCCCATGGCCCGGGCCGGATCATCACCGACGTCACCTACAACGACCACGGCCTGCCCGATGAGCAGACGAGCGCCTACCTCGCGAAGGGCGAGCCGGCCGCCGAGTTGTTCGCCCCCAGGTCGAAGTCGCTGATCCCCAATTGGGTCAAACTGCGCTACGACGGCCTGGAGCGCCAGGTCCGCCAGTCGACGTACTACGACGGCGACTACGAGTACGCGACGTACACCACTTACAGCGACACCAGTACGTACGTGAATCCGGCGGGCTCGACCGCTCCGCGAACCCGGACCTACAACGACGCGCTCGGCCGGGTCACCTCGATCCGGCACTACAGCAACGACGACTCGGGCTCGGACAGCGGGCGTGTCACCGCCTACGAGTACGACGCTCGCGGCAAGCAGAGCAAGGTCACGGACCCGGCGGGTAACGCCTGGACCTACACCTACGATGCCCGTGGCCGAGTAACGTCCACGACCGATCCGGATGTCGGGAAGACGGATACCGGGTACGACGAGGCCGACCGGCCGATCAAGGTGACGGACGCCAAGTCCCGGACGACGTACACGGAATACGACGAACTCAGCCGGATCAAGTACATCCGAGAAGGCTCCGCGACCGCCACGCCAGCCAAGTCGTTCACCTACGACACACTGCCGGGCGCCCTCGGCCAGCCCGTCGCCTCGACCAGGCACACCACGGGCGGCGACTACATCAACCGAGTCACCGGCTACGACACCGGCTACCAGCCCACCGGCAGCGAGACGGTGATCCCGGCCAACACCACGACCACCGGCCTGGCCGGCACGTACGCCTCCGCGTATACCTACACCCCGACCGGCAAACCGCTGTCGACCACGCTGCCCGCCGTGGGCGGCCTGGCCAAGGAGAAGGTCGTCACCCGCTACAACGCGGACGGCCTCGCCGAGTCGACGTCGGGCCAGGCCTGGTACACCTCCGACGTTACCTACTCGCCGTACGGCGAAGCCCTGCGGACGGTCTCCGGCCCTCAGCCCAACCGGATATGGACGACGAACTTCGTCGACCCGCACACGGGCCGCCTCCAGCGCACGGTCGCGGACCGCGAGACTGCCGGCCCGCACCGCATCACGGACAGCCACTACTCTTACGACACCTCTGGCACCATCACCTCCAACGCCCGCAAGCTGTCCGAGAGTTCGGGCACGACGTGGGACAACCAGTGCTTCTCGTACGACGTGATGGGCGAGCTCGTGAACGCCTGGACGTCGAGCGTCGCGCCGGACGGAAACGGCACCGGCTGCAAATCGTCGAGCGGATCAACCTGGGGTTACCGCACCGACTTCGCCGCCTCGTCCGGCCCGGTGGCGGACGCCCCGGACGCGTCGACCGACGTATCGAGCCCGGACACCTCGTTGACGTCGACCCTGGCTGCGAGCGCACCGGACGCGGGCACCGTGGCGAGTGGCGCCACGGCCTACCGCCAGTCATTCACCTTCGACTGGCTCGGCAACCGGGCCAACATGACCGAGCACGACCCGGCCGACGCGACGAAGAACGTCGGCTACACGTACGGCTACGGCGCCCCCCAGCCGCACACCATGAAGTGGATCAACTCCACCCCGTCCGGCAAGGGCAGCAGCTACTCGTACGACGCCGTGGGAAACACCGAAGTCCGCGACCTCTCGGACGCCACGCAGAACCTGACCTGGACCTCCGAGAACAAGCTCGACACGATCACGGACGACGGCAAGAAGACGACGTACGTCTACGACGCCGCCGGCAACCGCCTCCTGGAGAACTCACCGTCGGGCTCGACCCTCTATATGGGCGAGACCGAGGTGACGGCGGACGCCACCGGAACGATCACTCGCGCCTCACGTGCCTACGGACAGGCCGGAGCACCCACGGTGGTCCGCACCACGAGCAACGGCGCTACCACGGGCCACAAGCTCAGCACGCTGCTTGCGGACCACGTCGGCACGGCCAACACAACAGTGGAGTTGTCGAGTGGCCAGGCGGTAACCCGCCGCGCGTTCAAGCCCTACGGCGAAGCCCGTGGACCCAAACCGTCGACCTGGCCGAACAAGCGAAGCTACCTGGGCGTCGGCATCGACGACGCGGCCACCGGGCTGACCCACATCGGCGCTCGCGAGTACGACCAGAATTCGGGCCGCTTCCTCTCGGCCGACCCGGTCATCAACATCGCGGACCCGCTGCAGATGAACGGCTACGCCTACAGCAGCAACAGCCCCGTCAGCAAGAGCGACCCCACTGGTCTGTGCCCGTACATCGACTGCCCGACCCGTCCGGATGCCAACTCCGAGAACACCACACCGGGCCATAAGCCCGGGAAGAAGAAGAACTCACAGAACTATCAGGCAGCGCTGGACAGGGGTACTGCCCACCCGGCCGTAACGATATCCAGTAAGAAACACATGGAGATCTACCCCGGCGTGTGGGTGGACAGGCAGTGGAAATACGCCAACGAGTTCGCGCGCCTCCTCAATCGGCAGATCGATAATCATTGCCAGGAGAATTCCAGCTGCCTTCTTGATGCGCAGGACCCAGAGGAAGCACAAGCTGACCTGAGTCAACTCATGCACCTTAAAACGCTCGCCTGTTTGAGCCTCGGTCGCCAGAGTGGTTGCTTGGGAAAGGTTGCCTCTCTCACGACGTCCATGGCATACCTGGCTATGGTAGGCGCCAGCGAAGGGCAGAGCGGTCTCGGCGGGGGAGGTAGGCCACGGGGACGTAACTTGTCCTCTTCTTGCACCAAGTGCTTCCTTGCTGGAACCGACGTTCTAATGTCGGATGGGGGCACTAAGAATATCGAGGACGTCAAGGTCGGCGACAAGGTCCAGGCCGCCGACCCGAAAACCGGCGAGTCCGGACCCAGACGAGTCACCCGTCTGATCATTACTGAGGACGACAAGCACTTCAACGAGCTGTCCATCGCCACGCAGGACGGCATCGAAAAGCTCACGGCCACCCATGAGCACCCCTTCTGGTCACCGTCCGAGCGCAGTTGGGTCGAGGCAGGCGACCTCACCCCGGGGATGACCCTGCTCACCGAGGCCGGTGACACCGTCATCGTCACCGGTAGCCGCTCCTTCACCAAGCACGCTCGCACGTACAACCTGACGGTCGACGACCTGCATACGTACTATGTGCTGGCGGGCGAGACGCCGATTCTCGTCCACAACAGCAATTGCACGATGGATGTCGATTTCGCGTCGAAGTCCGGAGCGAATAGTGATCCGTCCGACAGCCGTGGTCAGTACTCGATGGCAGGGAGAGCCCTCCAGAAGCACGCGGGGAGGAATGGAAACCCGAATGGCTGGCCTACGCCATCCGGCAAGCAGAACCCCAAGGGATGGAACTCGGCAGGGCAGGACATGCTGGACGACATCCTCACCCATCCCGGTTCGATTGAGACGCGAGGGCGAGGGCGAATCGGCGGTCAATGGCAAGATGTTGTCGATATCCGCCTACCCAGCGGCTTGGGGGCCAGGTTCACTCCCGGTGGAAGCTTCTCGGGTTTCTTGGACTGATTGGAGGTGCTTGAGGTGCGAGTAGTGAAGTTCGGCGCAGCAGAGATTGAAGTAACCGACTTTGGTGACGTCACGGCTGGGGAACGGGTGCTTGAGTTCCGTTACCGAGGCGGCGCTCCGGCGCAGAGCGCGTTCGCTGCCGTTGTCGTTCCTGACGGTGGAGGTTGGGCTCAGGCGCGCCTGAGCATTGACCCGCAGGTGGGCGATGTGCCCGTAGCCCTGGTGGGGAAGCTCATCGAGACTGCACGAGCATTTATCGAAGAGGGCTGACGCAATTACAAATCTGAAACCCCGTCAGCGTGCGTCTGGTGGGGTTTCAGGGGCACTTTCCGTCAGGCCGTCAGGGGAAGTCGAGTGCGCTGCTGAGGGTGTCGAAGGCTTCGCATAGCACACGTACTATGTGCTGGCGGGGGCCACGCCGGTCCTGATGCACAGTTCGAATTGCGGACACGCCGGCACATTCAACGTGCCTGAGCAGCCGGGTGTTTACACCATTCACCTCAACGACGGCACAAATTATGCGGGAATGTCCACAACGAACATTACAGTCGCGTCGCAGCCTCTATGCGCTCTAAGCGTGCAGTCGGATCGCGTGGCTATGGTCAGGTGACGTTGAGAACGTCACCTTCTTCAATCTGCCAAGTGGTGTGAAGGCGACTACTGCTCGCCGAATAGACAAAAAGGTAATGGAAGGGTTGAAGAGCAGAGGTGTCACGCTCTCGAATCGAAGGGGCCCAGAAATAGATATACCAACCGGCAGCCATCTTCCTTGACTCCGAGGCCCTGGCGGCAGATCTCTGCGGCCAGGGCCTCGATTGGAGGGTAGTCGAGATCGGGAATTGTTATCCCGGAGCAGGTGTGACTTCCAATGCGTGTAGGCAGGTAACTATGCTAAGACCTCGGTCTGGCAGGCGAAGAGTTCGAGAGGCGGGGGCGTCTCCTTTCCTCTCGGTGTGGAGAGCTGTCATATGAGATGCCGCCCCTTGGTATCCTCCCAGGTGAACGCCTGGCGAGCTGGATTCGAGATCGGAGTACGCAGCGGGTACGTGGGGTGTAGAACCTTTCGACAGTGACATCGCGCTTGACTTCCTAGAAGGACTCGGGATGCTACCAGCTGCGGGGCGGCTGGAATTTGTGGAGCGAACGCTGGAATCGATCCTGGCGAGTGCACAGTCAGTATCATCGGAAACGCTTCCAGAGGAAGCTATTTCCGCTGCGGCAGTGATTGCGGCAAACCTCCCCTCTGGGGAGGGCTTCTTATGGAATGAAGAGGCTCCAGGGATAACGGAATGGCTACCGAAGCCAGTTCGCTTCAGGTGCGAACTTTGGCGATTGATGCGCTTGAAGCCGCTCTCCCTGTCGATGGTTGGTGGTGGCGTAGCTGGGTCGATGATGCGGAGAGGGTGCAAGCGAAGGCGGCGCTTGATGAGGTCAAAAGGGCTTTGCGGGAGGGGTGATTTTCGCAGAGTCACCCATGTTCGTGCGTGTGTGCCTTCCCGCTCGGTGGAGTCGACGCCTCGGTCATCGCGGTGGCCGAGCGCTTTGGCGTGGACCGGGTAGCCACCCTCGACCGGCGGCACTTCAGCGTCGTCAAGCCCGCCCACGTCCCCGTGCTGATACTCGTGCTGTAGCCCGACCGGTGGTCTATACCTCAGACGGCAACAACTACGCACGCCAGCGCACAACCAAGCACCTCGACGCACCACCAAACCGCAGGTGGGGGAGGGATTCGTCTGTCTCGACGAACGGAGACGAACAGAGTCGCTTCCCACGAACCCCGGCTGCGGCCGGCCGGTTGCAGCGGGGAGGGTGTACGGCCGTACGCTCGCTGTGGCCGCTTCGAGCTCACTCGCCTCGGCCACCTGTGGTTGATCTGTGCCCCGTACCCCGTAACCAGCGGCTGGAAAGCCGGTAGCGTTCCTTCGGGTCAAACGCAAGCTCATGGGCGGCCGACTCGTGACCTTCGTGACGGATAGTGGGGCGGGAGCGCCGAACGAGGGGAGACAGCCAGATGACGAAGCCGTCGACAGGCGACTTCGATGCCGACTCCGGTGGAGTCGGCGAGAGAATCGGCGGGTACCGGCTGCTCAGAACCCTCGGCACCGGCGGCATGGGCCGGGTCTGTCTGGCGCGCTCGGAGGGCGGGCGCACGGTCGCCGTCAAGCTCATCAAGCCGCAACTGGCCGCCGTACCCGAGTTCCGCGAGCGCTTCCGGCTGGAAGTGGAGGCGGCACGCAGGGTGAGCGGCCGCTGGACGGCGCCGGTGCTCGACGCGGACACCGAGGCCGAAATGCCGTGGGTGGTCACCGGCTACATAGCGGGGCCCTCGCTCGAACACTTCGTCTCATCTCGCGGGTACGGCCCCCTGCCCGCCCTGTCCGTACGTGGCCTCGCCCATGGACTCGCCTCCGCTCTGCTGGACATTCACGGCGCGGGGCTGGTCCACCGGGACCTCAAGCCCTCCAACATCCTGATCACCATCGACGGACCCCGGGTCATCGACTTCGGCATCGCGCGGGCGCTGGACGCGGTGCCCGGGTCGACCCCGACCAGCACGGGCGTGATGGTCGGCTCGCCCGGCTTCATGTCGCCCGAGCAGCTCAAGGACGAGCCGGTGGGTCCGGCCGCCGACGTCTTCTGCATGGGCGCGGTGCTGGCGTATGCGGCGACCGGGCAGACGCCGTTCGGCGGTGGCGGTCCCGGCGGCATTCACGCCGTGATGTTCCGCATCGCGCGGGAGGAGCCGGACCTGACGGGGATCGACGAGTCGATACGGGGGCTCATCGCCGACTGCCTCGTCAAGGAGCCGACGGCCAGACCGACTCCGGCGGATGTACTCGCACGGGTTCAGCCGGTGGACGCCGGCACCTCGTCGCTGCCGTGGCTGCCTGCCCAGATCATCGCCGAACTGGGGCGCAGTGCCGTCCAGTTGCTCGACACGGACACGCCGCCGCACGTGAGAGCAACGGCAGCGTCGGCACCAGTCGCGCCCGCCGCTTCCCCCGTGACTCGGAAAGAATCTCCCGCGTCGGAGGGGTCTGAGTATGCGGAACCGGCTGAGTGGGGGACCCAGGTCGTACGGAAACCGGGCCTCACGCCCGCGGAGCCGGTTCCGTCGCCGCGCCCTCGTCGTACGGCCGGGAAGCGGCGGGCCGTGATCGCGCTGGTGGCCGCCGCCGTGGTCGCGGCAGCCGCGTTCGCCGCGTCGGCCACCGGTCTGCCGCTGCCCTACAGGGGATCGGAATCCGGCTCCGGTGACGAGAGCGGCCCAACATCCGATGTGCCCAAGGAGTTCGTGGGCATCTGGGCGGGAGAGGTCGAGCGGGACGGGAAGCCCACCGATCAGTACCGCCGGTTCACCGTCTCGCCGGGGCAGTTGGGCGAGATCGTCGCCACCAGCATCAGCCTCGGCGCGAACTACGAGTGCAAGAGCGACGGCAAACTCGCTGCCAAGCCGTCGTCCGGCGGCGGTAAGTCGCTGCGGTTGGACACCAAGGTCGTCAGCAGCGTCCCCGCGGGCTCATGCTCGGCCCTCGGAGAGCATGTCCTCTCCCGGACCGGCGATGACTCCCTCCGCTGGGAAGCGGCGGGGCGTACCGCCGTACTGCACAGGATCGAGGGACCGGAGCAACTCCCCGGAGAACTGCTCGGCACCTGGCAACGCCCCCTGGCCAACGGCGGCACACAGCGGATGACCATCGAACAGAAGGCGGTGGGCAGTGCGGCCGCCGTGCTGGTCTCGGACGGCGGCGGCGAGTACTGCGAGGCCGACATGAACCTGGTCTCCGTAGCGGACGCGGACAGTCCGGTACGGCTCGCCCCGCCTGCGGTCGACCGGACCAAGTCCACCGGCCTGTGCAGCCACGGCGGCTCCTCCACGCTGCGCACCGAGGGCGACGAACTCGTGCGGGAACTGGCCGACGGCCAGCGGCTCACCTACACGCGGGTGTGAGGAGCCGCCGTCCGGCCGAGGAGGTCGAGCGCCGACACGTGCCCCGCGGACGCCGTGGCGTGCCCATCCGCATGCCCCTATATGAGTCTGTGAATGAAGTTGCGGGAAGCTGCGGCGTGCAGACAGCCCCTCCGCACTCAGGCGCCCTGGACCTTGCGCTCCGTGGATATGCCCCGGCGTGCGGCTGTCAGGAGGGATACCAGGTCGAGGGTGCGGAGAGTGAGAGACGTGGTGGGGTCGTCGGACTCGCGGAGGCGGAGGGTGCCGCCGGGGGTGGTGGCGAGTTCCAGGCAGTTGTTGGCCTCGCTGCTGAACGAGGATTTCTGCCAGCGGAGTTCGGTCATGGCGCGTTGCCGACGCAGGCCGCGCTGATGCGAGAGTTCGGGGCGTCGAGTCTGACCGTGCAGAAGGCGATTGCCCTGCTGAAGCAGAACGGGCGGGCGGCCTCCCGCCCCGGTAAGGGCGCCTTCGTCGCCCACCGCGACCACCCCGACGGGGCCGATGACCTCGACGAACCCCAGGTGGCCAGTGCTGCCTGGGTGAAGCGCGCTATTCCTCGGCTGGGGTGGGGGCTTGGGGGAGGCGTAGCTGGAAGCATGCTCCGAGGGTCCGGGGGGTGAGGGTGAGGGTGCCTTGGTGGCGGTGGGCCAGGTCGCGGGCGATGGCGAGGCCCAGGCCGGTGCCGCCTTGGTCGCGGGAGCGGGCGTCGTCGAGCCGGACGAAGCGTTCGAAGATGCGCTCGGCGTCCTCGGTGGGCACGCCCGGTCCGTCGTCGGCCACCGTGAGGACGACCCAGGCGTCCTGGTTCCGGACGGTGATCTGGATGCGGTGTGCGGCGTGGCGGGCGGCGTTGTCGATGAGGTTGCGCAGCAGTCGTTCGTATGCGTCGGGGTTTCCGTGTGCGTGTGCGGGGGCGGTGCTGTCGCAGGTGAGGGTCAACGGCCGTTCGGTGAGGGGGTATTGCTCGGTCAGCCGGGAGGCGAGGGCTGTCAGGTCGACGGTTTCGGGGCCGGCTGCGGCGGTGCGGGTGTCGAGGCGGGCGAGGAGCAGCAGGTCTTCGGCGAGGGACTGGAGGCGTCGGGTCTGTCGTGCGGCGGTGGTGGCCGCGGCGGGCCAGTCGGTGCGTTCCGGGTAGGCGAGCGCGACTTCCAGGCTGGCCAGCAGTGTGGTGAGGGGGCTGCGCAGTTCGTGGGCGGCATCCGCGACGAAGCGGCGTTGCTGGGCGGCGGCGTTGTCGAGGCGTTGGAGGGTGGTGTTGATGGTGGTGGCCAGGGCGGTGATCTCGTGTCCCGTGGCGGGGACGGTGACGCGTTCGCGGGGGTCGCTCGCGGTGACCGAGGCGGTGAGGACGCGGATGGCTTCGAGCGGCCGCAGCGCGATGCGGACGGCGAAGTAGGCGACGGCGGCGATCAGTACGAGGCCGACGAGCCCGGCCCGCAGCAGCAGGCGGTCGGTGGCTTCGGTGATTGTCCCGGCGATGTCCTCGCCTGCGTGCGGGAGCATCACCACATGGATCCGCAGCTGGGCGTCGGCGTCGATACCCAGAGCGGCGACTTTGTCGTTGCTCAGTTCATCGGCCCTGACATCGTCGTACATGACCAGGTAGGTCCCACCGTCCCTGCCGAACCGGTCCCGGGGCTTGGAGTCGTGGCGCGCCGGTATGCGCATGGGACGGGTCGCATAGCCCCAGGCTGCTCCGTCATCCGGTGGGGCGGGCAACTCGGCCTTGGGTGGGGCGGGCAGCACATGGCGGGTGCCGGGATCGAACTCCTCCATGCCTCCGCCGTAGGCGACAGCACCGCGGCGGCCGGTCGCGACGACCTCGTACGGCACAGTGCTTCGGCGAACGGGAAGCACGCCCTCCTCCACCTGGTCGACGAGAGCCAAGAGCTGTGCCTCCGCCTGCCCTTCGGCGATCTGCGTGCTCTCGCGGTAGACGTCGCGGTGTACCCACCAGCCGATGCCGACCAGGATGACGGCGGCGGCCGAGGCGGCGGCCAGGGCCGTGCGGGCTCGTACCGAACGCGGCCACCAGCGGCGTCGCGGCCCGGTCGCGTTCACGGTCGGCCACCAGCGGCGTCGCGGCTCAGTCGCGTTCACGGTCATCCACCAGTCGGTAGCCGGTACCCCGCACGGTCTGCAGGGACTGCCGGTGGAACGCGGCGTCCACCTTCTTGCGCAGCGCGCTGACGCGTGCCTCCACCAGGTTGGGATCCCAGGCTTCGTCGGGCCACGCGTGATAGAGCAGATCGGCCTTGGAGACCGCCTGGCCCGCCCGCCGGGCCAGCAGTTCCAGCACGGCGAACTCCCGGGGTGTGAGTTCCACCCGGACCCCGGCCCGGCGGCAGACCCGGGCGGCGACATCCAAGGAGAGGTCGCCCACGGCAAGGACGGGCGGTGCGACCGCGGCGGCTCGTCTGACCAGGGCCCGCAGCCGTGCGACGAGCACCATGTAGGAGAAGGGTTTGGCCAGGTAGTCGTCGGCCCCCGTGTCCAGGGCCTCCGCCTGGTCCCAGTCCCCGTCCTTGGCGGTGAGTACCAGGATGGGGGTCGCGTTGCTTTCCCGGCGCAGTTGGGCGCAGACCTTGTAGCCGTTGAGTCCGGGGAGCATCAAGTCCAGTACGACCAGGGCGTATTCGCCGGTCCGGGCCATCCACAGTCCCTGCCGGCCGTCGTGGGCGAGGTCGACGCTGTAGCCCTCGGCGGTCAGACCGGTGTGCAGGGTGTGGGCAAGGTCCACCTCGTCTTCGACCACCAGGATGCGCATGCGGTGCAGCCTCGCACAGCTCCGGCCCGCCTTCCTGATCATCCGGTCAGGTTGGATCAGCATCCGGTCAACGAGGTCCCGGCATGCTGGCCGAGTCTCTTCGCCACTGTTGAAAGGCCCTGCCACCGATGTCCGTTGCTGAAGGTGCCCCCGCCGCGGCCAGGACGGTTTCCCGTCCCGCACGCGCCCGTCGTCAGTCACCGCTCAGGCCTGTGACCGATGGCGTGCCCCAGCCTCGGGTGCGTCTGCGGTGACGCGGGGCTGCTGAGCCGAGTTGGTCAAGCTCAAGGGCACGACGGGCCATCATCACGCCACAAGCGATGGGGAGGTCCGAACGGGCGAGCGAAAGCGAACCCTTGCCCTTACGAGCCGACATGAGGAACACCGCGTCGATGGCGAAGCGGGCGGCGGCAGATCTACGCCTGACCAGCAGAAACCCAGTGATTACACCCGGAAGACAACAAGTTCTCAGAGAGCCTCCAGGGGGAGACTTGCGCAGACAAGTGAAAAGAGCGTGCGCGGCCACGATCGCCGCGGCGGCAGCTGTGGCTCTGGCGGCGGGCATGACCGGCCCGGCGTCGGCGGAGGCCGAGCGTACGGCCAGTGACTCGGCCAGTGACTCGGCCGCGCAGACCGCGCAGACCGCGCCCAAGCACCGCATCACCCTGATCACCGGCGACCGTGTCGTCGTGGACGCCAAGGGCCGTGTCATCGGCCTGGAACGGGCCAAGGGCCGCGAGAGGATACCCGTCCAGGTCCGCAAGACCGACGGACACACCCTCGTCGTACCGGCCGACGCCGCGCTGCTGATAGCCGGCGGCAAGCTCGACCAGCGGCTCTTCGACGTCACCGAGCTCAACAAGTCGGCCAACCGCAAGGCCCAGAAGCAGGGCCTCAAGCTGATCGTCGGCTACCGCGGTGCGGCAGCGGCGGCGAAGGCGGACGTCCGTGACGCCGGTGACACCCAGGTCCGCAGGACGCTCAAGACGCTGAACGCGGACGCGGTGCTGACGCCCAAGGGCGACGCGTCCGACCTGTGGGCCGCGGTCACCGACACGCCGTCCGGCGGCGCGAGGACCGCCGCCGGCATCGCGCACGTGTGGCTCGACGGGGTCCGCAAGGCCAGCCTCGACAAGTCCGTCCCGCAGATCGGCGCCGACAAGGCGTGGGCCGCCGGGTACGACGGCAAGGGCGTCAAGATCGCCGTCCTCGACACCGGTGTCGACGCGACCCACCCGGACCTCAAGGAGCAGGTGGTCGGGGAGAAGAACTTCTCCACGTCCCCCGACGCGAGCGACAGGTACGGCCACGGCACGCACGTCGCGTCCATCGCGGCCGGTACGGGTGCCAAGTCGGCGGGCAAGTACAAGGGCGTCGCGCCGGGCGCCAAGCTGCTCAACGGCAAGGTGCTCGACGACGACGGCTACGGCGACGACTCCGGCGTCCTGGCGGGCATGGAGTGGGCGGCCGATCAGGGCGCCGACGTCGTGAACCTCAGCCTGGGCGGCGGGGACACCCCCGACATCGACCCGCTTGAGGCCCAGGTCAACAAGCTGTCCAAGGAGAAGGGCGTCCTCTTCGCCATCGCCGCGGGCAACGAGGGGGGCGAGCAGACGATCGGCTCCCCGGGCAGCGCGGAGGCCGCGCTCACCGTGGGCGCCGTCGACGGCTTGGACAAGCTGGCCGAGTTCTCCAGCACGGGCCCCGGCCTCGACGGGCAGATCAAGCCCGACCTGACCGCGCCCGGCGTGGACATCACGGCCGCCTCGGCCCCGGGCAGCGTCATAGCCAAGGAGGTCGGCGAGAACCCGGCCGGCTACGTGAGCATCTCGGGTACGTCGATGGCGACCCCGCATGTCGCGGGCGCCGCGGCGATCCTCAAGCAGCAGCACCCCGACTGGACGTACACCGAACTCAAGGGCGCGCTGACCGGCTCCGCCAAGGGCGGCAAGTACACGCCGTTCCAGCAGGGTTCGGGCCGGATCCAGGTCGACAAGGCCATCAAGCAGAGCGTGGTCGCCGTCCCGTCGTCGGTGAGTTTCGGCGTCCAGCAGTGGCCGCACACCGATGACACCCCGGCGACCGAGAAGGTCACGTACAAGAACCTCGGGACCGCCGACGTCACGCTGAACCTCGCGGTGACGGCCACCAACCCGAAGGGGCAGGCCGCACCGGCCGGCTTCTTCACACTCGGCGCCAGGACGCTGACCGTCCCGGCGGGCGGCACGGCCTCCGCCGACCTCAAGGTCAACACCAAACTGGGCGGCACGCTCGACGGCACCTACTCCGCGTACGTGACCGCGACCGGCGGCGGGCAGAGCGTACGCACGGCGGCGGCGGTGCTGCGCGAGATGGAGTCGTACGACGTCACGCTGAAGTTCCTCGGCCGTGACGGCAACCCGGCGAAGTACTACAGCGCCAAGCTGGTCGGTGTCTCCGGGCTCGCCCAGGACAAGTACTACTCGCCCTACGACGAGTCCGGCACCGTCAAGGTCCGGGTTCCCAAGGGCGGTTACATCTTCAACACGGGGATTCTGGGCGACCCGGAGGATGCCGCCAAGGGTATCGACTGGGTGGCGCAGCCGAAGCTGAGCATCACCAAGAACGCCACGATCACGGTGGACGCGCGGACCGCCAAGCCGGTGGACATCACCGTGCCCGACGCTGCGGCGAAGGCGGGGGCCGTCTCGCCGACCTATACCGTCGGCACGGCGTACGGCAACGAGGGGTTCGGCTGGTGGCTGGACTCGTACGCCAACTTCCGTACCGCGCACGCCGGCCCGCAGGTCACCGACGGCACCCTGTACCAGGAATGGGTCGGTCTCTGGGCCAAGCCCGCCGAGGAGTACGACATCATCGTCGGCGGCAAGGTCAAGCAGCTCGCCACCGGTTACACCAAGCACTACAAGGCGAGCGAACTGGCCACGGTGAAGACCGGTCTGGGCGCCTCGTCGAGCGGCAAGAAGGGCGCGATCTTCGCCGAGGGCAAGCTGCCCGGCAGTCCAGGCTACTTTCCGACCGGGGTCCAGCAGACGCTGCCCGGCACGCGTACGCTGCACCTGTCCACCGCGGGCGGGGCGAAGTGGAAGCTCGACTTCGAGCAGCACGGCGGGCTCGACGAAGACGGCTTCCCGATCGTCGAGGCCGCATACATGCTCGGCACTCCGCAGACCTTCAAGGCCGGCAAGAGCTACGAAAAGACCTTCAACGCGGGGGTCTTCGGCCCGCGTATCGGTTCCGGCCTGGGCATCTACCGCGAGGGCAACGGCATCTACGGCTCCCTGCCGCTGTTCGCCGACGGACAGACCCACGTCGGCTCCTCGCTCTACTCGTCGGCCACCACGACCCTCTACCGCAACGGCACCAAGGTCGGCTCGAACAGCGACCCGCTGGAAGGGCAGGGCGCCTTCAAGGTCCCGGCCGGTGATGCCGCGTACAAGCTGACTACCTCGGTCAAGCGCAGCGTCAAGGTCGCCGCGGCCTCCACCCGTGTCGACGCCAGCTGGACCTTCCGCTCCAAGAAGGCCGATCTGGCCAAGCTGCCCGCGTCCTCGATCCGCTTCGACGCGGCCGTCGGCCTGGACAGCAGGGCTCCGGCCGACAAGAAGGTCTCCGTCCCGGTGACCGTCCAGGGCTCGGCCGCGGGCTCGAACCTGAAGTCCCTGTCGGTGTACGTGTCGTACGACTACGGCCAGACCTGGAAGAAGGTCACGGTCAAGAACGGCAAGATCGCGATCACGAACCCGGCCAAGGGCAAGGGGATCTCGTTCCACGCCAAGATCGCCGACAAGAAGGGCAACAAGTCGACGATCTCGATCTACAACGCGTACTACGGGAAGTGACCTGATCCGGTGGATCACCGACGGGTTCGCTGAACGCACTCATACACGGACGGCCCGCCGGAAGTTCTGCTTCCGGCGGGCCGTCCGTGTATGAGCGCGTTGCGGGAATCGAGAGTTCGCCGGTTGTAAAAGTGCCTGGGCCGCTCCAGGGAGCTGTGACGAGTATCCCTTCGCGAGTAGCCGGGAAGGAGGGGCTGGGCACTCAGACTGTGGGCGTGCCGGTGCCGGAGTAGCGTAAACAAGGTTCAGATCTGTCTGCCTTCTGCGGATCTAATAAACTGCAGAGGAATTAGAGGATGTCTCACGTGGCGAGTTTCGCGAGCTTCTTGTAGCAGGTGAGGGCGGCTGCGAGGCCGAGGAAGGCGAGGAAGTGAGATCCCTTTCGCTCGTACCGGACCGTGAGCCGGCGGAAGCCGAACAGCCAGGCGATCGACCGCTCGATCCTCCTTCCAGCGGTGCCGGCCGAGCCGCTCGCTCGATTCGATCCCGGGACGCGCGATGCGCGGGACGAGCCCTCGCTCGCGCAGCCAGGTGAGGTGTTCGGCGGAGAAATACGCCTTGTCCGTGCGGAGTTTGACGGGCCGACGCCGTCGCGGCCCGCGGCGGGAGCGGACGGCGGGTATAGCGCGGATCAGCGGCTTCAGAGCCAGGCTGTCGTGGGTGTTCGCACCGGACACCGCGACGGCCGGCGGGATGCCCTGGGCCTCGGACAGCACATGCAGCTTGCTGCCTTTCTTGCCGCGATCGACCGGGTTCGGCCCGGTCAGCGGGCCCCCCTTTTTTTGGCCCGGACCGAGGCGGCATCGACGATCGCCGAGGCCCAGTCCAGCTCGCCCCGCGCACCGAGTTCGTCCAGGGCCGCCCGGTGGAGCCGACGCCGCAGTCCCGCCCGGGTCCACGCGGTGAACCGGCGATGCGCGGTCGCGGGCGAGACGCCGAACGTCTCCGGCAGATGCCGCCAGGCGCACCCGCTGGTCAGCACATACACGACCGTCGTGAACACGGCCCGCTCGTCACACGGAGCAATCCCGCCGCCCTGCGGACGGGAGTTGAACGACGGCAGCAACGGTGCGACCAGCTCCCACAGACCGTCAGGAACCAGCCGCTGCGACAGATCGACACCCACAAGCAGCAATGATGCCGCAGCTCACCACACGAGCACGTGAGACATCCTCTTAGAAGAGCCTGTATGAGACCGCGTTATGGGGCAGCCGCGCATCGCATACTTCGGCCGTACTCTCGCCTTACAGCAAAGCATTCTTTCACTCCGGCCGACGCTGGCGTATCACTTCACGGGCACTTTCATTCTGAACAGTTTCTCTGCATTTCGGAATGCAATCTTTTCCTTGTCTTCGCGTGGCAAATCGACTCCGCGGAACCAGTCGGTCTGCTCCTTTATGTCCGCGAACGGATAGTCGGTTGCGAACATCACTCGATCCACGCTTATGTATTTCAACAGGAGATCGAGCAGTTCGGTCTGGGGGAATGCGCTGGTTGTGACCCAGAAGTTGTCCTGGAAGTATTGCGCGATGGGCTTCTCGAGCGAGTCTTTGGTCGGCTCGCCCATGTCATTGACGATCCGCTTGTAGTAGAAGGGAAGACCTTCACCCATGTGGCCAATGATGATTTTCAGTTTGGGGAATCGGTCGAAAACCCCGTACGTGATCATCCGAATGCATTGGGTCAGCACCTCCTGGTGCCAGCCATATCCAGACCCACTGAAAATGTAGTCTTGAAACTCTTCCGTGTATTCAGACCGCGTGGTGCTGTAGTAGATCTTGAAGACCTCGTCAGCTGGATAGCCGGGATGCAGGTAGATCGGCACATCGAGAGCAACGGCACGTGCCAGCACAGGCTCGAAATCGGGATGATCGAGATACTTCTTCGTGATGTGTCCGTTGGTCAGTGCACCCAAGAAGCCGTCTTCCCGAACCGAGCGTTCCAGTTCGTCCGCCGCCGCCTCCGGGCTCTGCAAGGGCAAGGTGGCGAAAGCCTTGAAGCGGCCCGGATATTTGGCGATTGGCCCGTCTACAAGCTGCCGGTTAAGACGATAGGCAAGGTCGATGCCCCTCTGCCCAGGGACATTTTGCACGGAGGGTGTATGAGCAGAGAGGATTTGAACGTTGAGTCCCCCCGCATCCATATCGCCGATGCGGCGTTGACCTAGATCCGAAAGACCAATTTCCTCAAGGAAATCTATGTGATCCTGATTGATGGAGTTCAGCTTCAACAACGTGGGAGTCGAAAAGGTCTCCTCCGCGCCGATGAAGGGCAGGTCCTGGTCCCGCCGTGAAATGTCCGAAGTCTTGCCCGAAGTCTCGTCCTCGCTCACCTCCGAGGCAATGGCGTGCGTGGACAAGCCGGCACCAATGCCAAGTGCCGTGCTGGTGGCGAGAAAACCGCGGCGTCCCATGGGCTTCATGTCAGTCCCTCTCTTCAGGCGTTTGTGTGGTGAGGTATCCGTACGGCATCCGTCTGCGAGATGCTTCAGGGGGTCTTCGCGTGCTGCCCGCGCACCGCGGCAGCGCTCAGGTCGAGGAACCGCTCGCCGGTGCGCAGCGGCTGTGGTGGAGCTGACGACCGTCCGCGTGCGCGCTGTGCGGGCCGGCCGCGGCGGGCCCGCACTGTTGTCGGTGTGTGACCCCGCATGCGGCGACAGGGAACGCCGTCGCCAGCGCCCTGGTGGCCACCCCGAACCTCCGCAGTGGACTATCAAGTTCCGGCATAGCCCCAACGCTAGGCCCGATTCCGTTCTGTTTCGTCATACTGCGGTCGTCATCCCTCGGGAGACAGGCGGTACGACGTTACTCCGACGGGAGTACTCTCCGGAGCGCCGTTCGACACCCGCACGAGAATCAAGGCCCGTCGCAACTGGGCCCGAAGTCCAGGGGCTGCCGGAAGATTTCAAGTCCAGTGAGACGGTCGTGACTCTATGAGGTTTGTGGTGCGGGTGCCCTGCGCTTTCCCCGATGGTGCTGCGTCGACTGCCATCACTAGCCTTCTACATACGGGTTGCATCGCTTGTCCGCATGCCTACTTCCTACCGAGCGAACCTGAGACGAACGTTAGAGAGCTGCTCACGCGCTCTGCTAAATGATCAGTTGTGGGAGCTTCTCGAGCCGTTGCTTCCGCCGTGGCCCGATGAAGGCGCCCGGTCCGCGGCCGGTGCCGGATCGGCAGTGCCTGCAGGGCATCTTGTACGCAGTGCAGGCTGGACACTTGTGGCCTTTCACGGGTCGCTGATGATCTCGTGGGTCAGTTCGCGGGAGGCCGGAGATGAGTGCGACTCAAGCGGTGCGGATCGTGGTGGCGTGGTCTTCCAAGTCGGCCAGGTTGAGAAGACGCGACGGCAGGGCCTTTCGGCGGGCTGCCCTCAAGAGTGATCGGCTATCTCCTGGCGGGTTGCGGTCAGGAGGGGGTGGAGGGTCGAGGGGTGGAGGGTGAGGGTGGTTGTTGGGTCGTCGGATTCGCGGAGGTGGAGTGTTCCGTCGGGGGCGGTTGCGAGTTCGACGCAGTTGCTGGCCTCGCTGCTAAATGTGGATTTTTGCCACCGGAGTTCGGTCATGGCGGGGCCTTTCACAAGTCGGCGATGAGTCTGTGGATGAAGTCGCGAGAGTCGGCGGCGTTCAGTGAGAGCTGTTCCATGCGGCCCATGATGGTTCGGTATTTTTCCAACTGGGCTTCCGCATACAGGAATTCGGAGCCGTGTTCTGTGTCCAGTTGCACGGTGTCCAGGTGCGGGTGTGGACCGTTGGCGATGACCACCGTCTGGCCGGCGCCGGGGAAGATGCCTGCCGAGAAGGGAAGCACAAGGACGGTTACGCCCTCACGCTCACTCATCTGCGTAATGTGTGCCAACTGTTCGCGCATGACCTCGGGGCCTCCGAACCGCATACGCAGAGCGGCCTCGTGGATGATCCCGGTATACCGCGTCGGGGCGTCGCTGTAGAGAATCCCCTGACGCTTGATGCGGTGGGACAGGCGGTGCTCAATCATCGGGGGCGGCAGGGTGGGCACGTTCTGCTGGAAGACCAGACGTGCGTAGTCCGCAGTCTGGAGCAGGCCGGGCAGGTGGGTGAACTGGACCGTGCGCAGCGCCCTCGCGTGCTCCTCCATCTCCGACAGGTCCAGCAGGACCGGCGGGAGGAGATCTCGGTAGTCCTCCCACCAGTTGCGGGAGCGTCCGCCCGTCATGGCCGCGAGCGCGTCGATGTAGGACTCATCAGAGCATTCGTACCCGTGGGCGAATGCTCGAACACGATCCGCGCTGACGCCGAACCGCCCGGACTCGATGTTGCTGATCCGGGCCGGATCGATACCCAGTTTCTGCCCCGCCTTGCGGGAGTTGAGGCCCGCACGCTCACGTAGTTTGCGCAGTTCAGCGCCCAGGCGCTGCTGCTTGACGGTTGCTGTAGGCCTTGGTGGCATCGTGGCTCCAATCCAAGAAGTTGCCGTGTTCGGTAGCAGTATTGTAGCCAGGTGCTCTACTTTGTGTGTCGAGACGATTACTCAACGTGGCGCCGGAGTCCCGGAAGTGCACCGCACCAGCGGCAGAGCCACCGCCTGCGTCACTCGATCTCATCCATCAGCCCCCGCGTCAGCCCCTGCATGAACACCTGTATCAACACCCGTATCGCACAGAGGAGTTACGGCCATGACTGAACTCGCCCTGAAACGCCCCGCCGACTCGCCGCTCGACGGTGACTGGGAGTACGCGCTCCGGATTCCCCACTCGCCCTTCGGTCCGGGCATCGTCCGGGCCCATGTGCGGGCCGTGCTCACCCGGCACCGGGCCGACTCCACCGTTCTCGACAACGCGCAGCTCGTCGCCTCGGAGCTGGTCACGAACTCTCTCGCGTGTACGCGGGATTCCGTCGCCGTGAGGCTCGTGCGCGCCGACGGGCGGTTGCGGCTCAGCGTGTGGGACAGCAGTCCGTTTCCGCCTCCGCGCTGGCCAGGGCCCGTGACGGGACCGGAACCCGACGCCGAGAGCGGGCGCGGGCTCTGGCTGACACGGGCGTGCGCCGACGAGTGGGGGCACTACCTCCTGGTCAACGGACGTCGTAACGGCGGCGGCAAGGAGGTCTGGGCGGAGTGGCGCGTCCCGGGTGCATAGACGCGCGGTAGCGGGGTGTCCCCGGCGGGTGCCCCAGCAGTCGCCTCGGCGGTCAGGCTCTCTGGGGTGGGGGTGGGGGTGTGGGTCACGGTTCGCCCTTCGCCGAACCGGATTCTCTGTTATGGGTTTTCTCGGGCAGGATGATCTGACTTGATTCTTTCCATACGTGTTTCCGTCCCCAGGAGTAGCGACCGTGAGTGAGCAGCCGCAGCAGCCCCAACAGCCCCCGAATCAGCCGCCCGGCTACGGCTATCCGAACCCGGGAGCAACCCCGCCCGGCTACGGCTATCCGAACCCCGGTGCCACTCCGCCTCCGCCCGGCGGCCCGAACCCGTACGCGACCGGTCAGCCGGGGCAGGGGCAAGGGCCGGGAGAGGGGCAGGGGCCGGGGCAGCAGTACGGGTATCCGCACCCGGGGGGATACCCGCCTCCCGGAGCCGGCGGGTACCCTCCGCCCGGCGCGTTCCCGCCCGGTACCTACACCGGTGACCCCAGCGCCCCGTACGGCTACGACCCTTACGGGCGCCCGTACTCGGACAAGTCGAAGATCATAGCGGGTGTCCTCCAGCTCGTCCTGGGAGGCTTCGGTGTCGGACGTTTCTACATCGGCAGCGTCGGTATCGGTCTCGCCCAGCTCTTCACGTGTGGCGGTCTGGGCATCTGGGCGCTCATCGACGGGATCATGCTGCTGACGGGCCACAACGCCACGGACGCCCAGGGCAGGCCCCTGCGTGGCTGAGCCGGGCTCCGTGCGCGGAGTGGGTGGAGTGCGTGGAGTGCGCGGAATGCTCGGCGCGCGTGGAGCGCGCGCCGGCGTTCTGCGGCATCCGGCGGCGGCACCCCTCGTGGTGCTCGTCGCCGGAGCCGTCGGCGCGGGCTATCTGTATGCCACCGACCCGCACGAGCCCGGCCACGTCCTGCCCGGGTGCCCGTTCCGCTATGTCACCGGGCTGCTCTGCCCGGCGTGCGGGGGCACCCGCATGGTGTACGACCTGATGCACCGCCAGTTCGCCGCGGCCTGGCTCGACAACAGGGTGCTGCTGCTCGCCTCGCCGTTCGCCCTCGCGCTGCTCGCACGCTGGATCGTGGAGGGGCTGCGCGGACGCCGCTGGCGGCCCGAACTGAGCGCGCGCACGCAGGCGTTGGTACTTGCGGTGGCGGTGGTGTGGACCGTGATTCGTAACATCCGGAGTTGATATTTCGGTGTAATTTGATCACGGGATGGGAACGATAGGGGGTTCACTCTCCCACCCGCCCCACGGCTTTCCGTACGCTCACACGTCACAGGGGGATGACGTGTACGCGGCTACGCGCCACGCGGTCTTTGGCGGTCTCCGCCATCGGTTCCTCCTGGGATCCCCGGAGCAGGTCCGCTCCGGTCTCATTCAGCAATCCAGGAGCAGGTTTTCATGACCGTCCCCACTCCCACCTCGTACGGCGTCGACCCGCAGGGCCGCCCCTACTCCGACAAGTCGAAGATCGTCGCGGGCATCCTCCAGATCTTCCTGGGCGGGCTCGGCATAGGCCGCTTCTACGTCGGCTCCGTCGGCGTGGGCGTCGCGCAGCTCCTCACCTGCGGTGGCCTGGGCATCTGGGCCCTGGTCGACGGCATCCTGTTCCTCACCAGCAACGACCGCACCGACAAGCAGGGCCGCGTGCTGCGCGGCTGACGTCCGGTGATGTGCGAGGGCCCCGCTCCAGTAGTTGGAGCGGGGCCCTCGCACGTCGGCGCCGTTCTACGGCTCAGCGGTCGGTTCGCTCAGAAGCGGCGCGTGATCAGCGCCCTCTTCACTTCCTGGATCGCCTTCGTGACCTCGATACCGCGCGGGCAGGCGTCCGTGCAGTTGAACGTCGTGCGGCAACGCCACACGCCGTCCTTGTCGTTGAGGATCTCCAGGCGCTGCTCACCGGCATCGTCGCGCGAGTCGAAGATGAAGCGGTGGGCGTTCACGATGGCGGCCGGGCCGAAGTACTGGCCGTCGTTCCAGAACACCGGGCAGGAGGACGTGCAGGCGGCGCAGAGGATGCACTTCGTCGTATCGTCGAAGCGCTCCCGGTCCTCCGCCGTCTGGAGACGCTCGCGCGTCGGCTCGTTCGTCTCCTTCGTGACGAGGAACGGCATCACGTCGCGGTACGCCTGGAAGAACGGCTCCATGTCCACCACCAGGTCCTTCAGCACGGTGAGGCCCTTGATGGGCTCGACCGTGATGGGCTTGGCGGGGTTGATGTCCTTGATCAGCGTCTTGCAGGCCAGCCGGTTCTTGCCGTTGATCCGCATGGCGTCCGAGCCGCAGATGCCGTGCGCGCAGGACCGGCGGAACGTCAGAGTGCCGTCCAGGTCCCACTTGATCTTGTGCAGCGCGTCGAGGACACGCTCCTTGGGGTCGATCTCCAGCTGGAAGTCCTCCCACACCGCTTCTCCCGAGACCTCGGGGTTGAAGCGGCGGATGCGGAAGGTGGCCGTGATGTACGGGGAGTCGGCGAAGCCGGGCTCGGGTGTGCCGGCCGCGCCCGTGTTGTCTGCCTTGTCCAGAGTGGGGGTTGCCATCAGTACTTACGCTCCATCGGCTGGTAGCGGGTCTGGACGACCGGCTTGTAGTCGAGACGGATGGACTCGGTGCCGTCGTCGCCGACCTCGCGGTACGCCATGGTGTGGCGCATGAAGTTCACGTCGTCGCGGTTCGGGTAGTCCTCGCGGTAGTGACCGCCGCGGGACTCCTTGCGGGCGAGCGCGGACACGGCCATGACCTCGGCCAGGTCGAGCAGGTTGCCCAGCTCGACGGCCTCCAGGAGGTCGGTGTTGAACCGCTTGCCCTTGTCCTGGACGGACACGTTCAGGTAGCGCTCGCGCAGCTCGCCGATCTTCTCGACGGCCGTCTTGATCGTCTGCTCGGTGCGGAACACCATGACGTTGGCGTCCATGCACTCCTGCAGCTCGCGGCGGATGTCCGCCACGCGCTCGTTGCCCGTGGCCGACCTCAGCCGCTCGATCTGCGCGACGACCAGCGAGGCCGGGTCCTCGGGCAGCTCGACGTCCGGGGCCGTGGCCGAGTACTCCGCCGCCGCGATGCCCGCGCGCTTCCCGAACACGTTGATGTCGAGCAGCGAGTTCGTGCCCAGCCGGTTCGCGCCGTGGACGGAGACACACGCGACCTCGCCGGCCGCGTACAGGCCCGGGACGACGGTGGTGTTGTCGCGCAGCACCTCACCCTGGACGTTCGTCGGGATGCCGCCCATGGCGTAGTGCGCGGTGGGCTGGATCGGGATCGGGTCCGTGTAGGGCTCGATACCGAGGTAGGTACGGGCGAACTCCGTGATGTCGGGCAGCTTGGCGTCCAGCTGCTCCGGCGGGAGGTGCGTGAGGTCGAGGTAGACGTGGTCGCCCTCGGGGCCGCAGCCACGGCCCTCACGGATCTCCGTGTAGATGGAGCGCGAGACGACGTCACGGGACGCGAGGTCCTTCATGACCGGCGCGTACTTCTCCATGAAGCGCTCGCCGTCCTTGTTGCGGAGGATGCCGCCCTCACCGCGGGCGCCCTCTGTCAGCAGGATGCCCATGCGCCAGATGCCGGTCGGGTGGAACTGGAAGAACTCCATGTCCTCCAGCGGCAGGCCCCGGCGGTAGACCGCCGCCTGGCCGTCACCCGTCAGCGTGTGCGCGTTGGACGTCACCTTGAAGAACTTGCCGGTGCCGCCGGACGCGTAGATCACGGACTTCGCCTGGAAGACGTGGATCTCACCGGTCGCCAGTTCGTACGCGACGACGCCGGCCGACTTCTTGACGCCGTCGACCTCGGTGATCAGCTGGTCCAGGACGTAGAACTCGTTGTAGAACTCCACACCCTCTTTGACGCAGTTCTGGTACAGCGTCTGGAGGATCATGTGGCCGGTGCGGTCCGCCGCGTAGCAGGACCGGCGGACCGGGGCCTCGCCGTGGTTGCGGGAGTGGCCGCCGAAGCGGCGCTGGTCGATGGTGCCGTCCGGCGTCCGGTTGAACGGCAGGCCCATCTTCTCCAGGTCGAGGACCGCGTCGATGGCCTCCTTCGCCAGGATCTCGGCGGCGTCCTGGTCGACCAGGTAGTCACCGCCCTTGATCGTGTCGAAGGTGTGCCACTCCCAGTTGTCCTCCTCCACGTTGGCGAGCGCGGCGGCCATGCCGCCCTGCGCGGCGCCCGTGTGGGAGCGGGTGGGGTAGAGCTTCGTCAGCACGGCGGTGCGGCTGCGCTTCGTCGCCTCGATGGCGGCGCGCATGCCGGCGCCGCCGGCGCCGACGATGACGGTGTCGTACTTGTGGATCTTCATGATTCTCGCAGCCCCGTGCCTAGCGGATGTTCGGGTCGAAGGTGAAGATCACCAGCGTGCCCAGCAGGATGGTGAACACCGTGGCGGTGTAGAGCAGGCCCTTGAGCCACAGCCGGGTGTTCGCGCGCTCCGCGTAGTCGTTGATGACCGTGCGCAGACCGTTGGCGCCGTGCAGCATCGCGAGCCAGAGCATCAGCAGATCCCAGACCTGCCAGAACGGGGAGGCCCAGCGGCCTGCCACGAAGGCGAAGCCGATCTTGGAGACGCCGCCGTCGAGGACGAGCTGGATGAGCAGATGGCCGAGGACCAGGACGACCAGGACGACGCCGGACAGCCGCATGAACAGCCAGCCGTACATCTCGAAGTTGCCCCGGGTGGACTTCGGGGTCTTCTTGGTCCGCTTGCGCGGGGCTTCGATCAGGGGTGCCGGGTTGTCGACGTCGTAGAGGGACGCGCCCTCCACGGGGCCGATGCCGGCTGCGGTCTTCTCGGTGGTGACTGTGTTGTTCGACATCTTGCGCGTCAGCTCCCGAAGACTTCACGAGCGGCGTGGCCGAGTACGGGATACAGGGCCCCGATCATCAACACGACCCAGATGCCGATCACGGTCCAGAGCATCTGCTTCTGGAAGCGCGGGCCCTTCGACCAGAAGTCGACGGCGATCACACGCAGGCCGTTGAGCGCGTGGAAGAGGATGGCGGCGACGAGGCCGTACTCCAGCAACGCGACGATCGGCGTCTTGTAGGTGGCTACGACCTTGTCGTAGTCCTCGGGAGAGACACGGACAAGAGCGGTGTCCAGTACGTGTACGAACAGGAAGAAGAAGATGAGGACGCCGGTGACTCGATGAGCCACCCAGGACCACATTCCTTCCCGGCCGCGGTACAGCGTTCCAGCCGGCACGGAAGAACCCTCCGGGAGCGGGGATTGGAGCCTGCCGGCTTCGATGTCGGTCGGGCCCGGCCGGGTACGGTCCACCGGCCCTGGCCATCGTAGCGACGTGTTGTCGGAACGTTTACGGCGGGCCTACCGATGTGATCGAACTGGCGGCCAAACAGGCTCGTACGGGCTATTACGGGCGTGGTTCATGGAGCGGGGGCCGAAGGATCTGGCGAGGCGGCCCCTGGTCAGGCGGCGCAGCTCTTCGGCCGTGTGGGCCCGCTCCTCGTCCGGATCGTTCGCCAGCCGTGCCCGGATTCCGGCCAGGACCTGGTCGAGGGCCTCCTCGGGGGCCGTGTCGTCCAGGCAGATCACGAAGACATGACCGAAACGGCTCTCGTACGCCGCGTGGGCGGCGCTCAGGGCGGTGTGCGCGGCGGAGTAGGCGCCGTCCGGGAGGAGCGTGAGGGTTTCGCAGGCCAGGGCCTCGTCGACATCCCCGGGCGCCAGGTCGTACGCCGCCTCGTCGGCCGCGGCCAGCAGGGAGTCCAGGTCGGGGTAGGGGCGGTGCGCGGCGACACGACGGGCCCAGTGGCAGCTGCCGCAGCAGGCGAGCAGAGCGTGCTCGGCCGCGTCGGCGGGCAGGGCGTTGAACCGGTCCAGGCCGGTGGGGCGCGGCCCGGAGGAAACCGGTGCCGAGCGGGTCCGCTCCGGCGGCTCCGGTGATTCGGGCGACTCCGGTGCGGCGACGGCCTGGCCGGGGAGGCGGGAAGAACGGTGCGCGGACAGCGTGGGTTCCTCAGCGGTTTCGGTGGCACTCGGGACGGGCGCCACACGTGGTTCGGCAGGAGATCACAGGAGATCAAGTGAGGGATGTGTCATCACGCTATCGAGGCTTGACCGGAGTTGTCCGACAGATGCCCGAACTTCACCCGTAAGGGAGAGTTTCAGCAGGGGACCGGACGGCGGCAGCGGGAGCAGGGGCTTAGGTTCACAGCGAAGGTACAGCGGAGGTACAGCGCATGAGGACGGTCTCGGGAGAGTGAGTGGTCCGTGGTGAACAGGCGCAGGCGCAGGGGATCGGTATCGGCTTCGGCATCGGCGAACAGGAAGCCGCTGCTGGTCGGTGCGGGCGTGGTCGCGGTTGTGGCGGGTGCCGCGCTGACCGCCGGGCTCTGGCCGAGCGGTGACTCGGGCGCGCCCTCGACCCGGCGGCCTTCCGGCGCGGGAAGCGCCCAGGCGCCGGATGCCTCCCCGACTCCGTCACCCAGTCGGACGTATCCGCTGTCACAGACGCCCCGGACGATTCCGGCCGTGCGCAAGCACACCCCGGCCCGCGGTCCGGGCTGGCGCCCCGCGAAGGGCTCGCGCGTGGTCGTGGGCGACGGGGAGCTCGCGGACGAGGGGCGGCTGCTCGCGAAGGAACTGGGGCTGGCCTACGCGGGCGAGGGCGAGCCGCGCGCCGGGGACGTCGGGCTGGACCTCACGGACGGGGACGCGAACCCGGAGTCGTACACGATGACCGTCGAGGACGGCCGGGTGCGGATCAGCGGCGCGGAGGAGGCGGGCGTCTTCTACGGCACGCGCACGCTCAAGCAGGAGGTCCACGGGAACGCCACGGCGCCCGAGGGGGTCGTACGGGACACGCCGGCCAAGCCGCAGCGCGGATTCATGCTGGACATCGCGCGCAAGCACTTCACCGCCGGGTGGATCGAGGACCGGATCCGTGAGCTGGGCGACCTGAAGTACAACCAGCTCGGACTGCACTTCTCCGACGACCAGGGCTTCCGGATCGCCTCCGACTCGCATCCCGAGATCGTGTCGAAGGAGCACCTGACGAAAGCGGAGGTGCGGCGCATCCTCGCCCTCGCGGCGAGCCGGCACATCGCCGTCGTGCCCGAGATCGACTCGCCCGGCCACCTCGGCGCTGTGATCGCCGCCTACCCGGACCTCCAGCTGCGCAACACCCAGGGGGTCGCGTCGCGGGGCGCGATCGACATCTCGGAGCCCGCCGCCGCGAAGATCGTGGACGAACTGCTGAACGAGTACGCCGACCTGTTCCCGGGGCGGTACTGGCACCTCGGCGCCGACGAGTACCAGGCCCTGACGGTCGCGAACCCGGCGGCCTCCTATCCGCAGCTGGCCGACGCCGCGAAGGACGCGTACGGCTCGGATGCCGGGATCGCGGACCTGGCGACGGGGTGGCTCAACGACCGGGCCGACACGATGCGCGGGCACGACCGGACGATGCGCGCGTGGAACGACGGGTTCTTCGCCGGGGGCACCGTCCAGGCCGACGACGACATCCAGGTCGCGTACTGGACGGGCAAGGAGATCGGCGCACGTGAGCCGGCCGAGTACCTGCGGGCCGGGCGGGAGATGATCAACTACAACGACGAGTACCTCTACTACGTCCTCGGGCAGCCCAACACCTTCGTCTACCCGACCGGACAGCGCATCTACGAGCAGTGGACCCCCCTCGTCGTACGCGGTACGAAGCCGGTGTCCAAGGAGTACGACGACCAGATCCTCGGCGCGTACTTCGCCGTCTGGTGCGACCTCTCGGGCTCCCAGACGCAGGACCAGGTGGCGGCGGGGATCCGGATGCCGCTGCGGGCGCTGACGCAGAAGCTGTGGGACCCGCGCGACCCCGAGTCGTCGTGGGCCGACTTCAAGGGGCTTGCGGGCAAGCTGGGCTGAGGTCCCGCCGGATCCGGGACGGCAGGCTCCCGGGACGGCAGGCCCGCACGGTGGCCGGTCTGCACAACGGCTGAATCCAAGTGGACGGGCGGGGTGCGCGAACCGTATGTTCCGGAGGCCGCGTGAGGCCTCTGGGGAGAGGGCGCGCCCGGCCTCTACGTTCACCTTCGTTCAAGTGCGTTGTCCACACGCCTTGTTCACGCATCTTCGGGGGACCCTCACCCATGCTCTGTGCCCAATGCCGTCAGTCCGCCGTGAGACCGGGCGGCACGCTCTGCCAGAACTGCGCCGGCGCCACGACCCGGCCGGTGGCCCAGCAGGTTCAGGCGGGCCGGCCGGGTCCGCTGCCCATGGCCCCGCCGCTCACCGCCGCGCCGGATGCGTACGCCCCGGATGCGTACGCCGGGGCGCCCTACCAGCCGCACGGCCCCGCCTGGCTGCGCTCGCCCGTCGTGATCGGGAAGGTGGCCGCCGCGGCGATCGGGGTGGCCGTCGCCACCGACCTCGTCGCGGTCTGGTCCGGCTACATGTCGTACGACGTCGCGGACCGGCTGGCGGGCGACAGGTTCGGCGCGGTGGCCGCGGAGGACATCGACCGCGCGGACACGATCTACACCGTGACCGGGCTCGTACAGACGATCGCGTTCTCCGTGGCCGTCATCCTCTTCCTGGTCTGGTTCCATCGGGCGAGGGTCAACGCCGAGGTGTTCAGCCCGTCAGGGCACCGGATGAAGCGCGGCTGGACCTGCTGGAGCTGGTTCGTGCCCATCGTCAACCTGTGGTTCCCGCGCCGCGTCATGGTGGACGTCTGGGACGCGAGCAGCCCGGCGGGGCGGGCGTCGCACGGCCTGGTCAACGTCTGGTGGACGCTCTGGGTCGTCTCGCTGATCGCCAACCGGGCGGGCTCCACCGCGTACCGCAGGGCCGAGACGGCCGAGGAGATCCGGGACGCCGCCGGCCAGGTGATGTTCGCGGACCTGACCGACATGGTCGCCGGCGTCCTCGCCGTCCTCGTGGTCCTGCGCCTCACCCGTATGCAGGACGAGAAAGCCCGCGGCGGCTCCTTGGTCGCAGCTGTGTAGTTGCGGCGGCTTGCGTGTTTGAGTGGCGAACTACTGTGCGCGTGTGGTCTATTCGGCGCTGGCCGAACCGACACAGCAGGGGGAGCGGCATGGGTTACTGGGGGTATTTCGTCGTGGGCAGAAGCGAGCGGCCGCTCGCGGAGTTCGGCGCGTTGTCGGGCACGGCGGGCATGACGCTGCACGAGACGACGGACGACGGCTGGCAGGTGTGGGAGTACCCGAACACTCCCGACGGTGGCGCCGGCGACGTCGGGAACATGAACGACCTGGCCGAGGAGACGGGCGCGCCCGCGCTCTTCGGATACGTCATGGACAGCGACTGCGTGGTCGTCGAGGCGTCCGCGCCCGACAGCGGGGCCTGGACGACCTGCCTGGACAGGGGCGCGATGGCCGGATACCTGGGCGGGAACGAGGACGGCCTGGCCGTCGACGACTTCTTCCTGGAACCGCGCGACGCCGTCGCACGGGCCGTCGCCTGGGCCGCCGAATCGGGGCGGGACGCGTCGGAGGAACGGCTCTTCGACGTACTCACCTCCGACGCGAGCCCCTCGGCCGAGATGCTTTTCTTTCGGTTCCTGGACCGGCTGGGGGTCGTCCCCCTGTAGATTTCGGCCACCTCACAGTGTGACGTTTCGGCCACTGTGCGCGCAGTAAGGGGAAGTGTGGGCTCCGCAACCAGCGGCGGCCCCACCGAGGGAGGCGTGATGAGCCTGGTGGAACTGATTGCTCAGGCCGACGAGCTGGGTCTCGCGGCCGGCGGTCTGGCGTGCCTGGACAGGTGTGTGCCCCTGTTGGGCGGCGACGACGAGATCCTGCGGCCCCTGTGGGCGAGCCTCGCCGAGCCCGAGTCCGAGGAGGGGAAACGCGACTGGGGCGAGTGTGTCGAGCAGACGCGCGCCAAGCTCTACGTCTCCGAAGCCGTCTCCGAAGCCGTCTCCGAAGCCGTCTCCGAAGCCTTCTCCGGGGCCGTCTCCGGGGCTTCGGGGGGCGACGGGTCCGCCGAGGGCGAGGCCGTCGCGCTGGCTCACCGCATGCTCGGCGCCGCCCCCGCCGAGTGGACCGCGGAGAACCTCCGGGAGTGGGCCGACGCCTGCTCGGTCGCCGCGCTCCAGATCCACCGCCTCCTCGATGGCACGTCCGGTGCCGCATCCGGCGCCGCGTCCGACGGCACGTTCTCGGTGGCGGCCCGGCGCGAGGGCCGTACGCAGGACATGTCGCCCCTCGTCGCCGCCGAACTGCGCCGTCAGGTCGCCATCCTCGAACTGCTGTCGGCCCACGGCCAGGGCGGTCTGCGCCGGGCGCGGGAACTCTCCACGGAGGGTCGGCGCGTGCTGCGCGCCGTGGTGTCCCGGCGGGCCCGCGGACGGGTCTAGGTGTAGTGACCCGTGAGGTTGGGGACGCGGCTGGCGGGTGGCTGGCCTTTGAGTGCGGTGTGTCCGCGGTGGTGATTGTAGGTGTGCAGCCAGGCG